>JBASAN010000117.1:0-15343 GCA_049650625.1 Ornithinimicrobium sp. | reverse complement strand
ATCCCCGACAGGGCACCACTGGCCTGGATGCGCGCCACGGATCGATGAGAGGCATTCGGTCCTGCCGCAGCGAACCGGTCCCACCCTGCGTACGCGCGCGCCCAGTACCGGCGACGCCCCTCCCGATCGGCGAGGAACTCCGCATACTGCATGGGCTGCACTCGACGCTGCCCATCGGGCCCCCGGTAGTCCGGGATACCGCTCGCGGTAGACATACCCGCGCCGGTCAGCACCGCCACATCTCCGCGGCGCAGCAGGCTCAGGATCTCGGCGTATGCCGACACGTCCACAGGGGAAGGGGGTGGCACAGTCAGGCTGTTGAGCACGGATTCAGCGTAGTGCGCTCTCCACCAGGTCGACGTCTGCGGGGGTGTTCCACAAGTGGAAGCCAATGCGGAGCGCACCCCCTCGCGACGCTGCGGTGACCCCTGCGGCGGCGCAGGCTCGGGCCTTGCTGCCGTGCGGGTCAGGGATGGAGATGACGGGGCTGGCGGCCTGCGCCAAGCCGACACGGGCTCGCAGCTCGTTGGCCAGGCCGATGCCGTGGGCCCCCAGCCGCTCCACTGGTTCGTGCTCGAAGAGCGCCCCGGCAGCTGCGGCACCGACCCAGGTGAGCCAGCTGGGGGAGACGTCGAAGCGTCGTGCGTCGCTGGCCAGATGCATGAGTGGGCCGTAGACCGAGTCCCACACCGACTCCCCCGCGTACCACCCGGCATACACAGGGGTGAGAGCCGACATCGCCGCGTCGTTCGCGGTGAAGTAGGCGGCGCCCCGTGGTTGGCAGAGCCACTTGTAGGCCGAGCACACCGTCAGGTCGAAACGCGCGGCCTCGACGGGCAGCCACCCGGCAGCTTGGGTGATGTCGCAGAAGGTCTGCGCGCCCACATCATCGGCGGCGTCCAACACCGCTTCGAGGTCAACCAACGCCCCGTCCCGACTTTGGGCCAAGCTAAAGACCACGAGATCAACCTCGGTCGTGATGGCCGACGCCAGATCACCCAGCGGCACGAGCTCGACCACGACCCCACGCCGGGCTTGCTCCTGCACCATGAAGGGGAACAGGATCGAGGTGAAGTCATCTGCGATCGCCACCACCCGAGCATCATCGGGAAGTGAGGCAGCCACCATCCCCGCGAAGGTCGACGCAGCGGGGCCTACCGACACGTTCCGCGGCGGTACCCCGACCAGGGCACCGAAGGACGAACGGGCTGAGGTCACTGCCGCGTCGTACTCCTCTGGGGAGGCGGTCCCTGATTGCCACTGCGCCAGCCCTTTCTGCATGGCCTCGACCACAGCTATCGGGGGCAGACCCATGGTGGAGGCGTTGACGTAACCGGGCGTCGGGGCGAACGCATCAGCGAAGGACGACATCAGCCCAGGATGAACCACGCGGTTGAGTCACACAACGATGACGTGCCCACGTCGTCGGTAACCCATGGTTATGCCGTGCCCTGCCGCTTACTGGAAGAGCTCGCCGATGCCGCCACTCTTGGACCCGCTTTGGGCGTGACCCCCGGACGCCACACCCTCCGACGGTTGAACGACGACGTAGCCCTGGCCACCGAAGGCCATCTGCAACAGCTCTCCGGTCCCGCCGCGGACCAGCGACCCGAGCCCACCGGAGTCGACCTTGATGTCCATATGGACTCCGGCCGTCCACATGACGACCGCCTGAGCGTCGCCGAAGGTCGGCGCCAGGGCGACGTCGAAGGCGACCGGATCTCCCTTGGTGGTGATCGCCACGTAGCCCGTCCCCCGCAGGCTGACGTTGTACATCCCCCCGGTCATCATTCCGCCCCGGGCCTGGATCCGCTTGATGTCCCAGTCGATCGATCCGGAGAAGGCCAAGATGCTGTTGCCATTGACCGAGACCTCGTCATTCTCCAGATACATCACCTGAATCTCTGACGCGTCATCCGCGACGAACAGCTCGCCGGACCCACTACACGTCATCATTTGCACCCCCTCGCCCGTCATCTTCGACTTGATGATCTTGTTGAGACCACCGGATCCCTTGTTGGCGAACTTCACGTCGCCCTGGTACGCCACCATCGAGCCGGTCTTGGCCATCACAGGCCCGTAGTTCATCGAGATCTTCAGCAGCTTCTTGTTCTGCAGGACGAACGGATCCGTTGACGGGTTCTCCTGGTAGTCCTTGAAGAGCGAGCCGTGGATTGCCATGTCGGTGGCACCCCTTTCGTTGCGGTGTGATGCTCACTATTGTCTATTCACGGCGTCCACGACAGGGCTACGTTGCGACACCCCACCACGACGCGATACCCCAGGAGCACCATGGGCTTCCTCGACAAGGCCAAAGCTGCCGCCAACGACCTTGCGGCCAAGGCCGATACGGCCATCACCCAAGCCACGAGCGGCAACGCCCAGGGCGAGACCGACCGCTACCTACGAGATCTCGGTGTTGCGACGTACGCCGAGCACATCGGTCAGCCGGTCGATGGCGAGGCTCTGACGAGGGCGCTTGCCGGCCTGGATGCCCTCAAGGCCCAGGGCCAGCTGGGCTCGATGAGTATGTCCGCGAGCCCGCCGCCCCCTCCTGGCGCAGGGAGCCCACCTCCCCCTCCGTCTGCCGGTGCACCTCCACCCCCTCCCCCACCGTCGTCGCTCTAGGGGCCAACAGCTCGTCCACGGTCCCTGTGGCGGGGGCCCACGAGGACGGCGACCCGAGCAGCAGCCATTAGTGCACGTTATGCTCAATGGCATGTTCGATGCTGCAGGTATGCGTGTCATGCGAGCCATTGCTGATCACGGAAGCTACACAGCGGCCGCGGCTTCACTGGGGTACACCCAGCCCGCCATCTCGCAGATGGTCAGACGCTTGGAACAGCGCACGGACACCGTTCTGGTGGAGCGCATCGGCCGTAACGTCCGCCTCACGGAGGCCGGTGAGGTGCTGGCCAGGCACGCGGTCAACGTGCTGGCAGCCCTCGACAACGCCGAGGCCGAGGTCGGTGCGATCGCCGGGCTCAAAGCAGGGCGCGTCCGCCTCATGGCCTTCCCGTCTTCCTCCGCCACCGTGGTGCCGCGAGCGTTGGCCAAGGTCACCCGACAGCATCCGGGGGTCTCCATCCAGTTCTCCGAGGGTGAGCCGGAGCAGTCTCTGGCAGCGGTGCGTGACGGCACCTGCGACCTGGCGGTGGCTTTCACCTACGAAGGCACCGACGTCGGGCGGGGGCTCGACAACCTCCAGGGTCTCGATGTCATCGAGATGCTCACCGACCCGGTGTTGGTCGCCCTGCCGTCGGACCATCCGTTGGCGGGGGACGAGGTGGTCTCGTTGGCCGCGTTGGCCGACGAGCCGTGGATCGCCGGGTGTCCCCGCTGCCGTGGTCACTTACTGGCGCTGGCGGCCCAGGCAGGGTTCGACCCCAATGTGGCGTTCGAGACCGAGGACTACGTCGCCGTGCTGGGGCTCGTCGCGGCCGGCCTGGGGGTGGCTCTGGTGCCAGCGCTCATCCTGCACTCGGTGTCTCATCACGACGTCGTCACCCGGGACATCGACCCGTCGTCACGCCGGTCGGTCCACGTCGTCACCACGCCGGACCTACGCCGAGTGCCGGCCGTCAAGGCCACCATCGCAGCGTTGCGTTCCAGTGCCCGCGAGCTGAGCAGCTCGCAGTACCAAGGGCAGGTCCGCTAGCCGCCCCGACGACCGTGTTCGGTCACGACCGAGAGCGTGGAGCCCGAACGCAGCACCGCGATGTCACCGTCTTTGTCGGTCCTCATCACCCTCATCCCCGACTGACGCAGCAACGTCAGGGCACTGGGGGTGGGATGACCGAAAGTGTTCTCGGCGCCGACCCCTATCAGAGCCAGCGATGCCCCTGAGCCGCGGACCAGCTCCTCGTCCTGGTCGGCAGATCCATGATGGGCCACCTTCAGCACGTCGAAGCGCTGCCCTTGGACCGCCTTTCGCACCACGGCAGCAGCCTCCTCCTCGATGTCTCCCGTCAGCAGGATGCGCGTCGAGCCCGATGTCACGTCGAGCACCAGGCTGGCGTTGTTGGGCACGGATCCTCCGTAGACCGAACGCTGGGGCTCTGGGAACACGACGTTGGCCCGCACTGCCCCCCACGACAGCTCATCCCCCTGGCTGAGGACCTGGGTGCGCACGTTCGCCTGTGACAGAAGCTCCAGAGCGCGCTCGGCCTCGGCTTGTGGCTCCTGCGTGGACGTGACATACGCCGCGTGCACGTCGGCGTAGTCCAGGACGCCGCTCAGGCCGCCCACATGGTCGCGGTGGAAGTGACTGAGTATCACCGCTTCCACCCGGTCGACGCCCACCTCGCCCAGGCAGTCTGCGATCGGCTCGGGTTCCTGGCCGACGTCGACCACGATCGCCGAGTCCGGACCGGTTGCAATCAGGAACGCGTCACCCTGGCCGACATCGCAGGCCACCATGACCCAACCCTTCGGCGGCGGCCAGGGAGTAGCTCCCGGCAGGGGCAGCAGCACTGCCGCGCTCAGCAGCAGCACACCCACCGTTGCCACCGGATGAGTGCCCACCTGATGGCGCAGCCACGGCCCGATCAACAGCAGAAGGACCGTGATGACGGTCAGAAGCCAGGCGCCCGGCCCTCCGTCAACCCAGTCGACCTGACCCCAGGGAATCTGTGAACACCAGCGGGCCACCAACCCGATCCACACGGCCGGCACCGCGCCGAGCCACCCCAACGCGGTCCCCAGCGACAGCCACACCGTGGCCCCCAGCGCTGCCGCAATCCCCGCGATCGTGGTGAACGCCACCATCGGTGCGGCCAGCAGGTTGGCCAGCACGGCAACAACAGCGATGTTTCCCTGCAGCAGCACGATGACCGGTGCACAGACGACCTGGGCGGCCAGGGGAATGGCGACCGCGTCCCCGACCAGGGCAGCGCGGGACGGCAAGCGGGCGGAGATGGCGTCACCCCAGGGTCGGGCGAAGATCACCAGTCCCAGAGTCGCGAGAGCCGACAACGCGAAACCGTAGGACCGGGCCAGGCTCGGGTCCACACAGAGCAGGGCGAGCACCGCCCCCGCCAGCGCCGGGACCGTCGAGGGGCGACGTGAGGCGCTCAGCCCGGCTAGTCCGATCACCCCCATGACACTTGCCCGTAGCACACTGGGCTCCGGACGACACAGCACCACGAACCCCGCCAGGGCGAGGACCGCCAAAGGAGCGCGCCAACGTCGGGGCACTCCCGATGCCCGACAGAGGACGACCACGGCGCCGAGAACGATCGCGACGTTGCTGCCGCTCACCGCGGAAAGATGGCTCATCCCGGTGTCCAGCATCGCCTCGGTCAGCTCGGGAGGAGTCAGCGAGGTATCGCCGATCACCAGCCCTGGGATGAGACCCCGCGCATCGGCGGGCAGCGGCCCCATAGCCGCGCGGAGCCGGTCGCGCATGACGTCGGCGCCACGCATCACGCGGGGCGGTGCCCGCTCCAGAACCCGCGATCCGAACGGCGAAAGCACCGCCACGACGTCGCCGTTCAGGTCGACGTTCCCGGCCTCGTCGCGTGGTTGAGCCAGCCTTCCGCCGGTGCTGATCTGCGATCGCCAGGGCACTTCGGCCCATGAGGTATCGGCGAACACCAGCACAGGAGTGGACGGCGCACTGACCTCACCCCGACCTGAGACCCGATCCACCCGCATCCTCAGCACGACCTGGTCCTGACCGTGGCCTCCACGGCTCAACAGTCGCGGCTGTGTCACCACGGTCCCGGTGATCTGCACGACAGCCCGTTGGGCCGCCAGCTCCGCGATGGGCCCCGCCCGATCGATCGATCGCTGCCCGAGTGCCGCGCCACAGACCAGGATGACGCTGAGCGCGGTCAAGGCGAGCAGGCCTGCGAGCCGCGCAGACGGAGCGTGGACGGTACTCCTCGACCCACGGCCCACCTGCACGAGCGCCCCGGTCAGCGCGACCGACGCCACCCCGCCGGCCACCCAGAGGTGACGGGTCGGCCCGCCGATCAGCCCGGCCGAGACCGACCAGGCGACCAGCGCGGGGATCATCAGGCGTAGGTCGAGCGCTGGCTGACCCCGCTGGAGCGTTTCGGACCCGTCGGAGCTCGTCGCCTCAGGCCGTGGGCGGCTCACGGACCAACGCTGACGAGAGGCTTCAGCTGGTCCAGGGTCCGCGGACCGATACCTCTGACCTCCATCAGCTCCTCGACCGTGGTGAAGCGGCCGTGCTCGGTGCGCCAGGCCAGGATCGCCTCTGCAGTGACCGGTCCTACCCCAGGAAGTGTCTGTAGCGCCGTCGAGTCGGCAGTGTTCACGTCGACCACGTCGGACGTCGTCGCCCCACCACTGGTCCCTGCGGAGCCGACCCCGCCGATAGCCGGGCCCCCCGGTCCCACCGCCCCGGCGACCTCCTCCGGAGCCTCCTCCCCCAGCACGGGAACCCAGACGCGCTCACCGTCCACGACGAGCCGGGCCAGGTTGATGCGCGAGGGATCCGCGTCCTCCGACAGGCCGCCAGCGGACTCCACCACGTCGCTGACCCGTGACCCCGGCGCAACCTCGACCACTCCAGGCTCCCGAACCGCCCCGACCACGTGCGCGTACAGGGCAGCCGGCGCCTGCGCCTCCTCCGTCGGTTCAGGAGCGCGACTCGTCAGCGCGACCGGGTCGTGGTCCACAGTGGCGGCCGGGACCGGTGTGGGCGCCGCCGTCCGCAGCGCCCACGCCGACCGGACCCCCACCACAGCGAGGACCAGCACCACCAGCACGGCAGCGCCCCACACCGCCGAGGGACGCACCCGCACTACGGCAGATCGCAAGGTCACCGGCAGGGTCAGCAACCGGGGGTGACCCGGTGGCGCCTCACGGTGCCGGCCAGACGGCGTCGCGGGGTCCGGACTCGTGGGATCGAGCGCAGCGAGGTGATCCATCAACCCTGCGACGCGGTCACCCTGCTGCATGCAGCCACGCTAGGAGCCGCCCACCCCCGCCAGCGGCTCACGCCCGACTCTGTGGACTAGCTGCCCGACGCTGCAGGAGATGTGGACACGGGGGCCATCGGCGGGTCGGGACTGACCACCACTGCCAGCGTGCCGGGGCCCGTGTGCACGGCGAGCACGGCACCAAGATCCACAACGTCAACGGCGCAGGCGGCAGGCCCCTCCTGCCCGGACTGGTGAGTACGCACCGCTTCAGCGAACGTGTCCGCGCGGTCCCGGGCGTCGCAATGGTGCACACCCACATGCACCGTGCGCCCGGCGCTTCGATGGCGCTCGACCTCGGCCACCGTCTGTGCGAGCAGTCGCCCCATCGCCTTGCTCCGCGTGCGCACGCGCTCCCACGGCTTCACCTCACCGTCGGCCACGGTCAGCAGGGGCTTGATGGCCAGGGCGCCCCCGAGCAGAACGGAGGCCTTCCCGATGCGCCCGCCCCGGCGCAGGTACTCCAAGGTGTCAACGTAGAAATAGGCCGAACAGCCGGCGGCCGACTCCTTCACCACCCCCGCCACCTCGTCGGCATCTGCCCCCGTCGCTGCAGCTTCGGCTCCCGCGCAGACGGCATACCCCATCGCGAGCCCCAGCGTGCGCGAGTCAACCACCGTCACGGTCACCTCGTCCCGGACCGCAGCCGCCGCGAGCTGGGCCGACTCCACCGTGCGGCTGATCCGCCCCGAGAGGTGGACCGAGACGATCCTCTTCACGCCGCGGCGGCGTGCCACCTCACGGTAGAGCTCGACGAGCTCACCAGGCGCGGGGCTGGAGGTGGTGACCTCTTCGGCGCCTTCCCGCAGCAACGCGGCGACCTGTTCGCCGCTGATGTCGACACCCTCCGCCAGGGACCGACGACCCACGACCACGTGGAGCGGGATGACGTCCACCCCCGCCGACGCGACCCAGTCGTGGGGCAGGCTCGCCGTCGTGTCGGTGACGAGAGCGACCGTCCCGTCCGCAGTCGTTGGCACGTCAGGCCGGGACGATGTTGACGAGCTTCGGGGCCCGCACGATGACGGTCCGCAGCTCGGCATCCCCGAGCAGCTCACGGATGCGCTCGGTGCCCAGCGCGCGCTCGCGCAAGGTGGCCTCGTCGACATCGGCGGCCACCTCGATCCGATCGCGCACCTTGCCCTTGATCTGCACCACACAGGTCACCGTGTCTTCGACCAGCAGCGCCGGATCGGCCTGCGGGAACGGCGCAAAGGCCAAGGACTCCTCGTGTCCCAACCGCGACCACAGCTCCTCGGCCAAGTGGGGGGCGACGGGTGCCACCATCTGCACCAGGGGCTCCACCGCATCCCGGGGCACCTCGTTCAGTTTGGTCAGCAGGTTGTTGAGCTCGATCATCTTCGCGATCGCCGTGTTGAACCGCAGGCCCTCGTAGTCGGCTCGCACCGCCTCCACGGTCCGCGCCACCGCGCGTGCCAGGCCATCGTCCATCGGCGTATCCACCACCGCCACGGCGCCGGAGTCTTCATCGACCACGTTGCGCCACAGCCGCTGCAAGAACCGTTGCGAGCCGACGACGGCCCGCGTCTCCCAAGGTCGGTACTGCTCCAGCGGACCCATCGACATCTCGTAGACGCGGAAGGTGTCCGCACCGTACTGCTCGCAGATGGCGTCGGGCGTCACCACGTTCTTCAAGGACTTCCCCATCTTGCCGTGCTCCTGGGTGACGCTCTGGTCGTTCCAGGTGTATGCCGAGGGACCGCCGGAGCTGTCCGGGTGCTCGACCACCTCGTCCGCCGGCACGGGCTGGCCGCGGGAGTCGCGGTAGACGTAGGCCTCGATCATGCCCTGGTTGATCAACCGCCGGAACGGCTCCTCGCTGCTGACGTAGCCGAGGTCGTGTAGCACCTTGTGCCAGAAACGGGCGTACAGCAGGTGCAGCACCGCGTGCTCGACGCCACCGATGTACAGGTCGATCCCACCCGGGTCGACCGCTCCGTCCGGGGCTCCGGCCACCGGGGTCTCGCGCGGTCCGATCCAGTACTTCTCGACCTCGGGGTCGACCGGAAGGTCGGCGTTGGCTGGGTCGAGGTAGCGCAGGTGGTACCAGCAGGACCCGGCCCAGTTGGGCATGGTGTTCGTGTCGCGACGATAGGTCTGTCGCCCGGCACCCTCTCCCAGGTCCAGCTCGACCTCCACCCACTCCTGCGCTCGAGCCAATGGGGCCTCGGGCATCGAGTCGGCGTCCTGCGGGTCGAACGTGCGAGGGCTGTAGTCCGGCACCTCCGGCAGCTCGACCGGGAGCATGGAGTCGGGCACCGCGTGGGCCACTCCGTCGGCGTCCCAGACGATGGGGAAGGGCTCACCCCAGTAACGCTGACGACTGAACAACCAGTCACGCAGCCGGTAGGTGACGGTAGCGGCACCGCTGCCCTGCACTCCCAGCCACGCGATCATCTGCTCTTTCGCCTCGGCGATGGCCAGACCATCCAGGCTGATGTCGTCGTTGGCCGAGTTGATCGCCGGTCCCTCGCCGACGAACGCCTCGTTGTCGGGATGGTTGGCGGTCGGCTGCACCGTCCGGACGATCGGGAGGCGGTAGGCGGTGGCGAAGTCCCAGTCGCGCTGGTCCTGCCCGGGCACGGCCATGATCGCCCCGGTGCCGTAGCCCATCAGCACGTAGTCGGCCACGAAGACCGGGATCTGCTGCCCGTTCACCGGGTTGGTCGCGAAGGCTCCGGTGAAGACGCCCGACTTGGTCTTGGTGTCGGTCTGCCGCTCGAGGTCGCTCTTGGTCGAGGCTGCCCGCCGGTATGCCGCGACGCCGGATGCGGGGTCGGCTGCTCCCCCCGTCCAAACGGGATCGGTGCCTTGGGGCCAGGCACCGCTGGGCACGATCTGAGCCAGCAGCGGATGCTCGGGAGCGACCACCATGAAGGTGGCCCCGAACAAGGTGTCCGGACGCGTGGTGAAGACCTCGAGGTGCGCGTTGTCCTCAGCGCCGACGACGTCGAACCTCACGGTGGCTCCCGTGGAGCGGCCGATCCAGTTTCGTTGCATCGCCTTGACCCTTTCGGGCCAGTCGAGGCGATCCAGGTCGTCGACCAGGCGGTCGGCATACGAGGTGATCCGCATCATCCATTGGCTGAGGTTGCGGCGGAACACCGGAAAGTCGCCGCGCTCGGTCAGCCCCTCGTTGGTCACCTCCTCGTTCGAAACCACCGTGCCGAGCCCCGGGGCCCAGTTGACCGGCGCCGACGACACGTACGCGAGTCGGTAGTCATCCAGGATGTGGGCCTGCTCGGCAGGGGTCAGCTCCGCCCAGGGTCGCCCACTCGAGTTGTCCCGCAGGCCGTTCTCGAACTGCTCGGTCAGCTCCTCGATCGGGCGCGCTCGGCCCCGGCCGCCGTCCGGTCGCGGCGCCATGTCGTCATACCAACTGTTGTAGATCTGGGTGAAGATCCACTGGGTCCAGCGGTAGTAGTCCGGGTCGATCGTGGCGAAGCGTCGCCGCGTCTCGTGCCCCAGGCCGAGCTGCCGCCACTGTCGGATGTAGGTCGCCATGTTGGCTTCGGTGGTGATCCGGGGGTGCTGACCCGTCTGCACAGCGAACTGCTCGGCGGGCAGACCGAAGGCGTCGAAGCCCATCGTGTACAGAACGTTCTTGCCGATCGTGCGCTGGTACCGGCAGTACACGTCGGTCGAGACGAAGCCCAAGGGGTGGCCCACGTGCATCCCCGTCCCCGAGGGGTAGGGGAACATGTCCATAACCATGAGGTGACCGCGCTCGGGAGCCAGACGCGGGTCTTCGGGCTCCGCCCAGGGTCCGGCCGGGTTGGCAGAGCTGAACGTGCCTTCGGCCTCCCACCGGTCCTGCCACGCGGCTTCGATCTGACCTGCCAAAGCCGCCGTGTACCGGTACGCCGGAGTGTCCTCGCTCATCTGCTGCGGTGTCCTTGCCCTTGAAGTCTGGGATATCAGAGTCGGAGATATGTGTCAGGGCGCTATCCCACCGGGATAACGCCCTGTCAACGCCGGCGGGCGATCGACCGCCGGAGGCTCAGCCGAGCTTGGCGGCTTGCTTGGCCATGGCCGACTTCTTGTTGGCAGCCTTGTTCGGGTGCAGCACGCCCTTGGTGACGGCCTTGTCCAGCTTGCGCGACGCGTCACGCAGTGCCTGCTGGGTCGCGTCGACGTCACCGCTGGCGTGCGCGGTGTTGAACTTGCGGATCCAGGTGCGCAGTTCCGACTTGTGCGCGCGGTTACGCTCGGTGCGCACGGCGTTGGTCTTGACGCGCTTGATCTGCTGCTTGATGTTTGCCACGAAGTGTCTTCCTGCTTGGTCTGACGTGTTTGCTTGCGGTGCTGCTCAGGTCTTTCGTCAACGATCACCGTTCGGCTACGGACGCGACCGCCAACGATACCGCCTGCCCGGCTCATCACCAACCTGCCAAGAACGTATCCTGCGCAGATGCCTGCCAGACCGACCGTCGAACGCCTCGCCTGGCTGGTTCAACCCGGCTACATCGTGGCGGAGGTCGCCATCGGGATCGGTCTCGGAGTCGCCTACTCCTTCCGGGACGACACCATCAGTGCCCTCGGCACCGGATGCTCGGCCATCGCGCTGGAGGGGTGTTCCTCACAACCCTGGGTGATGAACTCCGTGTTCATCGGCTTCGGGGTCCTCCAGGCCACAGGCGCATGGCACCTCCTGCGGGACCGGACATCTCGGCGGCGTCAGGTCGTGGGCGCCCTGTGGGCGATCGCTGGGTCCTTCTCGATCCTGGTGGGCTTCCTCCCGGTCGACTCGCACCCCGTGGCACACACCCTGGTCGCTCTACCCGTCTTTGTGGCCCAACCGCTCGCGATCCTGCTGCATGCTCGCTTGCTCCCACCCTCACCGACGCGAACGGCTGGCATCGTCCTCGGCACCCTGGCCCTCGCCGGCGCCGCGGTCTTCGGGACGTTGCTGGGCAGTGACCAGTGGGGTGGCCTGGCTGAGCGAGTCGCCATCTGGCCGGCGAAGGTCTGGCTGGCTGTGGCCGCGGCCAGGACTCTCTCCGGAGCGCGGTGGCCCTAGGAGCCCCTGAACGATTCCCTTCCTGTCGCCGTAGTCTGCGCTGATGGATCCGGATGTGTTGCTCGTCGGCTGTGGTGACCTCGGATCCGATATCGGGTTGCGCCTGTCCCTAAGGGGACACAGCGTGGTCGCCATCCGGCGACGCGCCGAACTCGTCCCTTCGCCACTGGTGGGGGTGTCGGCTGACCTGACTCGTGAGTCCCCAAGCCTTCCCGACCTTGACCTCGAGTATCTGGTTGTCGCCCTCACGGCACGACCACGCACCGAAGAGGCCTACCGAGCGACCTACGTCGACGGACTCCGTCGGGCCTTGGACGCCCTCGACCACGCCGGCCAGCAACCCTCGCGAGCGGTGCTGATCTCCTCGACCGGAGTGTTCGGTCTCACGGCGCCGAGTCCGGTCTGCACCGAGGACACACCCGCCCGTCCGTCCGACGGGCCGGCTCAGATGTTGCTCGCAGCGGAACAGCTCTTCGCCTCTCGGATACCCCACGGGACGGTCCTACGACTCTCCGGTCTCTACGGCCGGGGCTCAGCCCGGTTGGCCGACCAGGTCCAGGCCGGCGCAGTCCGCGATCCTCACCGGTGGACCAACCGCATCCACCGTGACGATGCAGCGGCGGCGGCGGTGCATCTGCTGACCCGAACGCAGCCCCCCGGCCCCCTCTACAGCGGCACTGATGACGAGCCGACATTGCTGGGCGACGTCGCCGCCTTCGTCGCGCACCGACTGGACGCGCCCGCGCCCCCGAGTGCGGACGCGGCGCAGGGACACGGCAAACGCCTCAGCAATGCGCTGCTGCGCGACAGCGGCTGGACTCCCCGGTTTCCCACCTACCGCGAGGGCTATGCGGACGACCCGCAGCGATAACGCAGGCATCCACCCCCCACACCGTCAACTGCGGCCTGGGTCCACTGCCAGCGAGCGCCGAGGATGGGTCGGTATGCTGCGGCGTCCCGCACCCGCGGTCTCCCCCACCTTCCAGGACCTCCCATCCCACACGACCTCAGCGCCCCGGACGCCCTCCCGCGTAGCAAGGACGGAAGCGTCCACGTCACGAACGAGCGCTTCAACACGATCTCGCACCTCTTTGGAGCCTGCTTCGCGTTGGTCGGCGCCGGACTGCTGATCACCCAGGCCGCCGAGCAGGGCGATCCCTGGAAGATCGTGGGCATGAGCATCTACGGCTTGTCGCTCATCATGCTCTTCACGACCAGCTCCCTGCACCATGGGCTCGACAGCAGCGCGCGCGTCAACGAGGCCCTGCGGACCCTGGACTACGACTCCGTGTTCTTCCTCATCGCCGGCACGGTGACGCCCCTGGTGCTGGTGCTCTTCCGCAACACCTACGGGTGGACGGTGTTCGGTGCGGTGTGGGCCATCGCCATCTCGGGCATCGTGCTGCGCTCGGTGTGGCGACGGGTGCCGAAGTACATCACCAATACCCTCTACATCTCACTGGGCTGGCTGACGGTGGTGCTGATCGGCGGAGGCGTGTCGTTGCCCATCGGCGCGCTGGTGCTCATGGCCGCCGGTGGCCTGGTCTACAGCGTGGGCTTCGTCATCTTCGTGATCGAGAAACCCAACCCTCTTCCCGGAGTTTTCGGGTTTCACGAGGTGTGGCACGCCATGGTCCTGGTAGCAGCCTTCATGCACTACCTGATGATCTACGTCTACGTTCTACCCGTCTGACTCAACGGAACGTCGCGTTGTACATCACCATGAGCGTCATCAAGATCAGCACCGCGACGACAACAGCGATCGCGCCCTTCCGGGTGCGCATAAGGGCTGGAAAGGCAGAGCCACCCGCCTGCTCATCCATCTGATCCGCGAGGTTCATGTGATACGACTTTTGCAACCCTGGGTGCCGATCCCCTCGGTGCGGCTGCTCCTCATCTTCCCCTGAGTCCCACATCCGAGCCATGCCTGTCTCTCCCAGCGACGCCGTCGTTGCTGTCTGTTCTGCAGTATGCACCTCTAGGGATCGGCCCTCACGCGAAGTTGCGTTCGCGACAGATCGTCAGCACCGCCTGCTCCACGGCATACTCCGGGGCCCGGGACACCGTGTTCCCGGTCCGCAGGCCGCCCTTGATCTCCACGTCTGCCGCGGCCACCGCCTCGATTGCCCGACCCAGGCGGACACCGTCCCATCCCTGCGCCACGCGACGCGCCTGGTCGACCTGCCATGGCGCCATACCGAGGTCTTTGGCTACGGAGCCGGCGCTCGCACGTCCGGCGGCCCCCACCCTCCCCACCTGGCGCAGTTGCAACGCCAACACCGCGATGATCGGCACCGGGTCCAATCCACCGGACATCACATGCCGCAGCAGTCGCATCGCCTCGGCCTGGTCACCGGCCAAGGCCGCCCCTGCCACCTTGAACCCGGTGGTCTCCACCTTCTCGCCGTAGTAGGTCTCGACGTCGCCGACCCCGACCAGGCCTGAGATATCCCTCATCAGCTGGGCACAGGCACCCGCCAGCTCCCGCACGTCCTTGCCCACGGCTTGCACCAACGCGCTGGCCGCGTGTTTGTCGATCCGACGTCGATGGTCCTGGAACTCCCCCGTGACGAACGTGATCTTGTCGTTCTCGGACTTCAGCGCCTTGGCCTCAATCACCCGCGCCCCGGCCTTCTTCAGCCCATCGAGCACCCTCTTGCCACGGTTACCGCTCTTGTGGAGCACGATCAGCGTGACGTCGTCGGCGACGTCGTCGAGGACGGACATGACGTCCTCGATCAGCGTGTCGTCGCCCTCGTCGAGGTCATGCACCACCAGAGCTCGCCCACCACCGAACAGCGACGGGCTGGCCTGCATCTGCAAGTCGCCCGGCGCGTAGGCCGAGGCGTAGAGATGGACCGTCTCCAGCTCTGCATCCTGGGCGGTCAACAGCGCTACGACGCTGTGCACCGCCCGCTCGGCCAGAACCTCCTCCGGGCCACTGACCAAGACGTAGCGCGGAACCTCGCGGACGGCCGGGCTCATAGGTCGACCGCCTCGAGACCGAGCTGGTTCATCCGGGTGGTGATGAGATCGGGCGCCAGCTCGAGGTGCTCGGCGAGGGCCTCGGTGGGCACACCCGCCTCGACCCCCTCACGCAACTCCTCGTCCTGGTCCTGCGTCCAGGCGTGTCCGCCGGTGACGGCGGTGCGCGGTGAGCGGGCCACCGGCGGTGCCACCGCAACGGGCCGGGGCTGCTCCCCGCGCGCCTGGACCGGCTCGACCTCGGGGGCCTCCGCATCCAGCCGTGCCAAAGCGCCCAGGACCAGGCCTCGGTCGGTGGTGGGCCAGAAGGGGGGTAGCGACCGCTGCAGGAAGCCGGAGTAGCTCTTGGTCATCATGCGAGAGTCCA
>JBASAN010000116.1:0-4377 GCA_049650625.1 Ornithinimicrobium sp. | reverse complement strand
GCATGTGGATCCCCAGCCAGGCGAGGTAGCAGGCGCCCACGATCCTCACCACGGTGAAGGCCTGGGGCGAGGCGACCAGTAGGGCGGACATGCCGACCGCGGCGGCACCAGCGTGGACGGCGAGACCGAGGGCACCGCCGAGCATGGTGGAGAGTCCGCCGGATCGGCCGCCGACCAGGGCGTTGCGCGTGATCAGCGCCTGGTCAGGGCCTGGCAGCACGACAAGGAGCAGTGCGGCGATGGCGAACGTAGTCATGCTTCCGATGCTGGCACGCAGCGTTTATGCAGTCCAATGCGATTTTCCGAACGACACATAAACATTATTGATGAATAATTAGGCTGAGGCACCCGCGGATTCTGGACGCAGTGGCGCGGAAGGGGTCGGTGACCGAGGTGCAGTAGGCACCAACCCTCGGGCCCCATCGTGTCCAAGCTGCCGAGCACCCAAGCCATTTCATGCCGTAGGCCACTATGCCCCCACCCATGACCGGCCGCTTCACCAACAGGTGCCGGTAGTCGTCTATCCCCACGTGAGCGCACCTGCACCGGTATCGCGTTGAAGGTGCTCGTGACCAGCTCGGGTGAGTTCTGTGGCTCACTCGGCATGGATGGCTGCTGCCGCCTCCTGCAGGCTGCGGAGCAGGGCAGCGGTCGCCGGTGGGTCGGGCGGGTCGCCGTAGGTGGCGGCATAGATCCGCCGCGATTGGGGGAGTCGGGTGGTGGTGATGTCGGGGTGGCGATGCTTGCGTAGGGCAAGTCCGGGGATGGTCGTCACTCCCAGTCCAGCCGCGACCAGTTCCTGCATGACGACCATGTCGTCAGAGGTGTAGAGCAGTCGGGGCGTGAACCCGTCCTGCTCACACATGCGGTCCTGTTGTAGGCGGCACCGATCGCATCCCCCGATCCATGGGCTGTCCCGGTGGTCCCGCAGAGTCGTTCCCCCGGAAAGCGTCAGCAGGTAGAGGGGGTCATCGATCAGGTGCACCAACCGGATGTCGTCGCTCGCCTCCTCGGCCCCGGTCCGGAAGACGACCGCCACGTCGACCTGTCCGTCGCGAAGTTGGCGGAGCGCGTCGTCGGCATGAGCGTCCACCAGCGCGGTGGTGAGGCCGGGATGCGCCACCTTCAAGTTGCTGACCGCGCGCGGGATGATCGAGGCCATCGCCGATCCGAAGCCGGCCAGCCGGACACGCCCAGCCTGCAGACCCACCAGGCTCGCGAGTTCCACACCAGCGGAGTCGACCCGGCCGACGATCTCGGCGGAACGGGCCGCTAGCAACTCTCCCGCCTCGGTCAAGCGGATGCCGCGCCCCACGCGCTGCGTCAGCCGTGCGCCGATCTCGCCCTCCAGCCGCGCAAGGTGGTGGCTGACGGTGGGCTGGGCGTAGTGCAACTCCTCGGCTGCCGCCGTGACCGACCCGTGGCGCCCGAGGGCATCGAGGATACGGAGCTGGACTAGCGTCACCATTCATTGATTCTAGACATGCAATGGTCTCAAGATTGACATTGGACCTATGGGAATCACGCGGGCACTGTTGGAGCTATGGCCACGCGCGTACTGGATGCCCCCGTCCGGGATGTCATTCCCGAGACCTGCCAGACGCTCCTCGTTCGAACCCACCTCGCCACCTCGCCTCCGCGCGGCACCACAACCAGCGCACCCGTCGGGCACCCCCCAGCGGTATCCACGGTCGCGGCCGGGCCAAGGCGATGACCCGTCACGGAGACCACACATGATTCCCCTACTAGTCCCCTTCCTTCTGCGCCACCGCCGATCCGTTCTGCTGCTCGTCCTGGCGATCACCGCGCTGGCCCCCCTGAGCCTGCTGCGGCTCGAGATCGACACCAACCCGGAGAACATGCTGCGAGCTGAGGACCCCGTCCGCGTTCGCACCGCGGACCTGGCCGACACGTTCGGCCTGGGCCGGCAACTGATCGTGGGGCTGGACGCACGGGAGTTGGTGACGCCGGAGGAGCTCGCCGCAACCGGAGCACTGCAGGCCGACGTCGCCACCCTGCCCGGAGTGGTGGCTGACAAAGTCGTTGGACCGGCACCGACCCGGCCACCATCGACTCCCGCGGGGGTGGGCGAGCTGCTGGACGCGATCGCCAGGCATCCCGTGCTGGGTGGTCAGGCAGTGTCCTCGGACCGGGGCATGCTCACGGTCGTGGTCCCCCTGACCGAGGACGCCGACGTTGCGGGGCTCGTCGAGGAGATCCGGGGCTTGGTCACTGCCGACGAAAGGCTGTCCGGGATGCGTCTCGCCGTCGGCGGGGTGCCGCACGCCCAAGAGGCGTTCGGAGACCAGATGTTCGTCCAGATGGCGCTATTCGCGCCGCTGGCCGCGCTAATGGTGATGGCCCTGACGTGGTGGCACTTCCGCCGCGCCCGGCCGGTAGTAGCAGCCATGGGCCTGTCGATGGTGACTGTGCTGTGGACCATGGGGCTGCTGGTGGCAACCGGACACACGGTGCACATCATGAGCTCGATGATCCCGATCTTCCTGCTCCCGATCGGGATTCTGGACAGCATCCACGTAATGAGTGAGTACGACGAGCGGGCCGGCAGGACGACCCGTGCTGAGTCCATTGTTCAGGTCTACGAGCAACTGTCCCGTCCGCTGTTGCTGACTACCCTCACCACCGCGGTGGGCTTCGGATCTCTGGCCTTCACGCCGATCCCGCCGGTGCAGACCTTCGGGATCTTCGTCGCCGTGGGTGTGGTGATCGCCTGGCTGCTCACGATGGTGCTCCTTCCGGTGCTGTTGGCCGGGATGCCTCCCCGCAGGGCGGGTGGCCCCCACGCGAGGTCGCTGATGGCTCGCTTCGTGCGTCGCACGGGGACTGCGGCCGTGGCCCGACGGCGGACCGTCCTGTGGGTGGCCGGCGTGGCGACCCTGCTCGCAGCGGTGGGAGTGACCCGGCTCGAGGTCAACGACAACCCCGTCGAATGGTTCCGCAGCCACCACCCGGTGCGCCAAGACGCTGAACTCCTCGACCGCAACCTGTCCGGGAGCACGAGTCTCAACCTCGCTCTCGAGGGGGAGCCGGGCACGATGTTCGCTCCACGCACCGCACTGGCGGTACATCACCTGGCCGCCGACCTCGATGCCCTGCCGCAGGTGGGCTCGGTGGCCGACTACACCCGGATCGCCCCGGAGGACCCCATGATTCGCATGCTGGTGACGCAGGACGGTAGATCGGCAAATGTGTGGCTCCGGCTACGCGGCGGCGACAACCGCGCGACCCAGGAAGTGGTCGACCGGGCCGAGCAAATCCTCGCTCGCAGCGGCCTCCCCGGGGAGGTCTCGGCAGAGTGGGCCGGACAGGCTTTCGTCAATCTGACCTGGCAACAGCAGATGGTCAGCGGCATGACCAAGTCCTTCCTACTCGCGCTGGGAACGTTGCTTCTGGTACTGATGACGCTATTCCGCTCCGTCCGGTGGGGACTGGCCGCTGTGCTCCCGGTCTTGGGGACCGTCCTTGCCCTGTACGGAGGCCTGGGCTGGCTCAAGGTCGATTTCGACATGCCCATGGCGGTGCTGTCGAGCCTGGCGCTCGGCATCGGTGTCGACTTCGCGATCCACTTCGTCAGCCGCTACCGGTCGCTGCTCGCCCGCCTCAAGGTCCGCCGTGACGCAGTGGCAGAGTTCATGGAGGAGCCCGGGCGTGCCCTAACGCGCAATGCACTCATCATCGCCGGCGGCTTCCTGCCCCTCATCCTGGCAGATCTCGTGCCGTACGTGCTGGTCGGGGTCCTACTCACTGTCGTGATGGCGCTGAGTTGGGTGCTCACCATGACCGTATTGCCGGCCCTTGTCGTTGGTTCTCCTGAAGCATCCACACAGAACGAGCAGCCTCCGAAGACACCCGTGGAGCCTCGCTCGCCTGACCTGGTCCGCACCTGAGGACGCGTGTAGCCGCCGGAGTGTCACACAGCGACCAGCCGGTGCTACAAGGATTCAGTCAACTCGGGCGTGCTCCTCGTCCCACAAGCCGAACCATCACCGCTCAGCGATAGTCAACTGGCACGCTGATCGCTCGCGCAGGTCGCTGGCGCGCGGCTGCCGGTACGTGATGCACGACAGTCTCTGTTGCTCATATATACTGTGTGCCACTCGCGTATATGGAGGCTGACGGTGACGAAGCGACAAATCGAACTCGACGACGATCTGCTGGACGATGCGCAGCGCGAACTGACCACCACCGGGGTGTCGGACACGGTGCGCACAGCGTTGAACCAGGCCGCCTCCGCCGCCGCGCGAGCGCGCCAGATCGACTGGCTTCGCGATGGCGGACTTGAGTCGCTGGCAGAGCCAGAGGCCCGGGCCGCAGTGTGGCGTTGATCGCCCGCTACCTGATAGATACCAGCGCCGC
>JBASAN010000115.1:0-2175 GCA_049650625.1 Ornithinimicrobium sp. | reverse complement strand
CCATCAGGACCGCGCTGGGGCCAGGCACACACGTCACGGGTATGCCGTGGCTCACCGCCTCGCTGACCAGTCGGTATCCCGGGTCCGAGACCGACGGCATGCCGGCGTCGGTGACGAGGAGCACCCGCTCGCCGTCGTTCATCGAGGACGGTCAGGCTCGGGGCAAGGGCAACTAGGGTGACGTCATGCCTGGAGTTCTCGTGCTTGCCGCCACGCCCATCGGCGATAGCAGGGACGCCTCACCGAGGCTGCTCGAGGAGCTGCGCACCGCGCCGATCATCGCCGCTGAGGACACGCGCCGGCTGCGCAAGCTGTGTGATCGGCTGGGGGTCAGCACGTCCGGCCGAGTGGTGAGTTATCACGAGCACAACGAAGCCTCCCGCACACCCGACCTGATCGCCTCGATGAACGACGGCGAGCGGGTGCTCCTCGTCACCGACGCCGGCATGCCTTCGGTCTCGGACCCGGGATACCGACTGGTCAGCGAGGCGGTGAGCCACGGCATACCCGTGACGTGTGTGCCTGGCCCCAGCGCGGTCCTGATGGCGCTGGCGGTCTCCGGCCTTCCGGTCGAGCGGTTCTGCTTCGAGGGCTTCCTGCCGCGCAAGTCCGGGCAGCGGCAGCGGATGATCGCGGACCTGGTCGAGGAGAAGCGGACCATGGTCTTCTTCGAGGCGCCGCACCGGCTCGCGACGATGCTGAAAGCGCTCGCCGACGGGTTCGGCCGGGATCGACCTGCCGCCGTATGCCGAGAGCTCACCAAGACCTACGAAGAGGTCAAGCGAGGCGGCCTGGGTGAGCTCGCCGAGTGGGCCGTCGAGGGCGTCCGCGGAGAGATCACGATCGTGGTGGCGGGCGTCTCTGCCGTGCCGGCCCAGGAGCAGGACCTCGAGCGAGTCGTCCATGACATCGAGGCACGCGTGGCCGCGGGGGAGAGGCTCAAGGACGTCTGTCGCGAGGTGGGGCTGACCTCACGGGAGTCCAGCCGAAGCCTTTACGACGCGGTGCTCGCCTCCCGGAGCGGCTAGGAGTAGTACCCAGCTCCCGCCATGGCGGTGTCACGCGTGCGTTTACGTTGACGACCGCGTCGCCACACGGCGAACATGACCCACAGCATCCCGATCAGCACGAAGATGACCAGGATCGGCAGGAAGATCGCCACCAGGCTCAAGCCGACTGAGGCGGTGTCCTCGGTGACCGAGGCTACCGGTGCGCCGAGGCCGAAGGTCGCTCCGTTGATCAGTGGGCGGGTTGCGGCCTTCCCCGTATGCACCACCCCGGCCACCACGACCCCCCCGACGACCGCGATCCACGGGTTGTCCTGCATGAACGAGGAGCCCTGCTCGAAGTCGTCCGCCGCCTGCGTCGCAGCGAAGATCAGCCCACCCGTGGCGGGACGGATGAAGGTGCCGAAGGCATCGTTGATGTGGTCGACGATCGCAATCTTGTCGAGCACCATCTCACTGAACAGCAGGACGGCGCCTGCGCCGATCGCCCAGTTGGACTCGATCCACGCGAACTCGGCGGGCAGATTGAGAACGTCGGTGAATCGCGCTGTCAGTGCCAGGATCAAGAACGGGATATAGGCATTGAGGCCTGCGGCGGCTGACAGCCCCGTCCCTGTGAGTGCAGCAAGCACCGTGTCGACCTCCTCGATCCGTCGCCGTCATTTCGGCTTCTACCAGTGAATCACGCTTCCGTAGGACGTTGCTGGGAGCCCCGAGGTTCCGGCGCCGAGGACGAGGCCACCGTGGCAGCGCAACTAGACTCCACGCCCATGACCCATGTCTTGTCTGCTGTCGCCTGGCCGTACGCCAACGGCCCGCGCCACCTCGGCCACGTGGCCGGGTTCGGTGTGCCCTCCGACGTCTTCAGCAGATACATGCGCATGGCAGGCCACGACGTGCTGATGGTCTCCGGCACCGACGAGCACGGCACCCCGATCCTGGTCGCTGCCGACCAGCTGGGGGTCACGGCGCGCGAGCTGGCCGACACCAACAACCGGATGATCGTGCAGGACCTCGTCGACCTCGGCGTCTCCTACGACCTGTTCACCCGCACCACCACGGTGAACCACTATGAGGTCGCGCAGCAGATGTTCCTGGCCGTCCACGCCGGCGGCTACATGATCGAGCAGACGACCTTCGCTGCGATCAGCCCCTCGACCGGTCGCAC
>JBASAN010000114.1:0-2040 GCA_049650625.1 Ornithinimicrobium sp. | reverse complement strand
GCCAGCGCGACGCCCGGCTGCCTGTCCTGCTGATCACTGCGCATGCCACGGTCGACGCGGCAGTGCGCGCGGTCAAAGGCGCGGTCACCGATTTCCTCAGCAAACCGCTCCAGCGCACCGCGGTCCTGGAAGCCATTGACGCGGCGGTCGCCGGCCGGCGCCACCGAGGGCGAAGGGTGCTCGCTGTAGGCGCACATCCCGATGACGTCGAGATCGGTGCCGGGGCCACGCTGTTCCAGCACGCCCGCGCTGGCGACCAGCTCACGATCCTCACCACGAGCGCCGGCCGGCGCGGCGGCGACGCCGACCTCCGGCGAGAAGAGGCGTATGAAGCGGCGGCTCGGATCGGCGCCACGCTCGTGCTCGGAGACCTCGAGGACACCGCGATCCCCGACCGAGGGCCGACCATCGACCTTGTCGAAGGAGTGTGCGCCGACGTGCGCCCCGACACGATCTACGTCCACTCCGCACACGATGTGCATCAGGACCATCGCGCCGTGCACGCGGCCACGCTCGTGGCAGCACGCGGGGTCCAGCGCGTCCTGTGCTACCAGTCTCCGAGCGCCACGATCGACTTCCGACCCACGATGTTCGTGCCGGTCGACACGGGCCTCGACGGCAAGTTGTCGGCGATCGCCGCCTTCCAGACCCAGACCTCCATTCGTGACTACCTCGACCCCGACATGCTGACCTCGACCGCCCGCTACTGGGGACGGTTCGCGCGAACCCCGTATGCAGAGCCCTTCGAGGTTCTGCGAGAGAGCCAGGGAGTCGACCGTGTCGCTCTCTGACCTGGCTATCCTGCCTACCCCCGCCTCGGTAGACCCCGCGGGGCCTGAGCAGCACCGCGACCGGTCACCTCGCGTGCTGGTCACCGGTGCCGGCGGACCCGCGGCCATCGGGTTCCTGCAGCTCGCCTGCCGTCCCGACGTCGAGATGTATGCCGCCGACATGGACCCCGTCGCCTCCGGCCTGTACCTCGTCGACCCCGCGCGGCGCGTGATCGTGCCTCGCGGTGACGCTCCCGACTTCGTTGAGACCCTGCTCGAGATCTGCCGCCGCTTGCAGATCACGGTGCTCGTGCCGACGGTCGACTCCGAGCTCCTGCCCTTGGCGGCCGTCCGGCACCTGCTCGCTGCCGAGGGCACGCACCTGCTGGCGGCGCCGGACTCCACGCTCGAGGTCTGCTTGGACAAAGCCGAGCTCGCGCGAGTCTGCGCCCCCGCATGCGATGTCCCGACGACGACGGTGCTGCGCCCTGAGACGCCCGTGCGGTTCCCCAGCATCGTCAAGCCCCGCACGGGCAGTGGCTCGCGCGGGATCCGACTCGTTTGCGGTCCCGACGACCTCACCGGAGTGCCCGACGACGCGAGCCAGCTGGTCCAGGAGTACCTGCCCGGCGAGGAGCTCAGCGTCGACGTGTTCGTCCGAGCTGACGGCATCGTTGTTGCGGCCGTGCCGCGCAGCCGTGACCGGGTGGACTCCGGTGTCGCGGTCGCCGGCCGAACCTGGCACGACGACGCCTCCGTCGCCCAAGCCGTAGCCGTGTGCCGGGCTATCGGGCTGCGCGGAGTGGCGAACGTCCAGCTGCGTCGTCGCGCCGATGGAAACCCGGCACTGCTGGAGGTCAACCCCCGGGTGCCCGGTTCGCTGGTCCTGACGGCCGCTGCCGGACCGAACCTCGCCGCGCTCGCCCTGGCCGAGGCCCTCGGCGAGCACGTTCCTTCGCACGTACCGTTCCGGGAGGTCGCCATGGTGCGCTACCTGGCCAACGTCGTCGTCGAGATCGACGACTACGCCGGAGTCCACCCCACCGGAGCGTTGCGATGAGCCTGCCTCTGGACCTCGACACCGACTGGCACACCCATACCAACCTCACCGACGGCACTGCCTCCCCCGAAGAGATGGTGGGCGCAGCGAGCGCCCGCGGGCTGCGCCGCATCCACCTCACCGACCACGTCCGCGCCGACACCACCTGGCTCCCCGGGTACGTCGCTAAGATTGACCGCATCCGCAAGAGCTCTCCGATCGAGGTGGTGT
>JBASAN010000113.1:0-15422 GCA_049650625.1 Ornithinimicrobium sp. | reverse complement strand
AAGTAGGACAGGAACTTCAGCAGCGGGTTCGTCGTGTGCTCGACGATCTCGTCCGGTCCGTATCGCGTCAGTCGCTGGCACGCTTCGAGCGCGCTGAGTCCCTCGGTCGAGGTGGCCAGCTGCCGCTCGACCTCCCGCATCGGCAGCGTCTTGAGGTCGTGTTTCAGGTCAGGCTCGGAGGCGAGGGTGTCCGCCATGGCGTGAGGTCCTTTTCGAAGAGGAGGGTGCTGCGGATTTGGTCCGCCCTGAGCCAGCGTTTCGGCTAGGGCACGAGGGCCGTCGGCCGGCAGTGCTCACGGTCCGACGTCGTGCTCGGTCGCGGCGGGGCTGGCACGACGTAGACCACGCAGGAGACACCGCTGATGACCGCCCTGGTCGTGCTGCCCAGGTGCTTTCCCACATGTCGGTGGGCGTCCTGGCGCAGAAGCACGACGGCCGATGCCGCGGACGCCGCGGCGATCAGGGCTCTGCCTGGTGCGTCGTCCACGACCCGGATAGCGACCGGCACGTGCTCATAGCCGGTCCGCCCGGCCCTGACCTCTCGATCCACCAGCTCGGCAGCCTTGGCGGCCAGATCGCTGGCGTCATCTCGCCACTCGAGCCGGTCGATGTAGGCCTCCGGAGCCTGCCAGGCGTGAACCACTTCCACCCCGACGTCCTGTGCGGTCGCCAGCGCGAAAGCCGTCGCCAACAGGACGTCGGAGTAGGCGGCCACACTGAGACCAGCCACGACGGGACCCTTCGACGAGGTCGGCTCCCAGTCCTGCGGAACGATCACCGTCGGGGCCGCTGCACGGGCCACCACGGCGGCGGTGGTCGTCCCGAAGACTAGACGGTCGAAACCGTGCTGGGTCTCACGGCCCAGGACGAGCAGCGACGCCGCAGAGGCAGCATCCGCGAGCTCGCCAATACGCGAGCCCTGCCGCAAAGAAGTGATGACCTCTATCGCCGGAGCCACCGACGACACTCTCGCGCGCGCCCGGGTCAGGACCGCCAGCCCCGCCGCTGCCACATCCTCCGGGGAGTAGGGCATCACTGCGTACGTCGGGTCATGCCGTAGCCCCACGTGCACCACGGTGAGGGTGCTGCCTCGCACACCCGCCTGGTGCGCGGCATACCTCAGGGCCCCGACACTTCCCTGCGTGCCATCTACCCCGACCACGACCGATGCTGCCCCATGACTCCCCATTCGTGCCCTTTCCCGAGCTGACCCGCGGGAGCGACTCTGAATCGAGCCCGACTCCTGCTAGACCACCACCGTCACGCCCGACCGGCAAGGGTCTTTGGTCCCGCCACAATCCTGGGCTAGACCTGCCGGGACACGCTCCGGTGGCGCTGGTCCAGGGCCAGGGATCCGTAGGGGTACTCACCGGCGCCGGGGTCGCTGGCCTGATCCAAGGCGTCGATCTCCGTCTCGGCCAGGTGCAGCTCGGCTGCACCCAGGTTGCCGGTCAGCTGCTCCAACGTCCGGGCTCCGAGGATGACCGAGGTGACAGCAGGTCGGTCGACCAGCCACGCCAGCGCCACCTGGGCCATCGACACTCCCCGGGCCTCGGCCGTCTCGCGCAACGCGTCCACCACGTCCCAGGTGCGCTGCGAAGCCGAACGGCGATCGTAGGCCTCCATCCCGCGCTCCGGGTCCTCACCCAGGCGCGTGGCGCCCGTGGGTCGCTTCTCCTGGGCGTACTTGCCCGTCAGCCACCCTCCGGCCAGCGGCGACCAGGGCAACAAGCCCAGGCCCGCATCCAGACAGGACGGTACGACCTCCCACTCCAACTCACGTGTCAGCAGGTTGTACTGCGGTTGCAGGGTCACCGGTGCCTGCGCCCTGCGCTCGCGCGCCGTCGCCATCACCTTCTGCACCTGCCAGCCGGTGTAGTTGGACAGCCCGACATAGCGGACCTTGCCGGACCGGACGAAGCCGTCCAGCGTGTCGACGGTCTCCTCCAGCGGGGTCACCGGATCCCAGGAGTGCACCTGGTAGAGGTCGACGCAGTCGACTCCGAGGCGGCGCAGCGAGTCGTCCAGACCCCGCTGCAGGTGCCGACGGGACAGGCCGAGGTCGTTCACGTCCTCCCCCATCGGGAAGCGTCCCTTGGTGGCCAGCACGACCCGGTCGCGCACCTCGCTCGAGGCCTGGGCCAGCCATCGGCCGATGATCTCCTCGGAGACGCCGCCGCTGTAGACGTCAGCAGTGTCCACGAGATTGCCACCGGCCTCGAGGAAGGCGTCGAGCTGGGCGAACGACCCCGCCTCGTCGGTCTCGCTGCCAAAGGTCATGGTGCCGAGCGTGAAGGTGGAGACGGCACATCCACTGCGTCCCAAGGTTCTGTAGTCCATGAGGCCCATCCTCGCCGCGAGCTGATCCCGTGTCACCTCCGGGGTCATTCACCGGTCCGTGCCATCCTGGCTATCTCAACCCAGTGAGCGAGGTCGTCATGACAATCGTGGTCGGATATATCCCCACCGCCGAGGGCCGTGCAGCCTTCAACCGCGCCGTGGAGCGCGCACAGCAGGACGGCGCGACGCTAGTAGTGGTCAACACCACTCACCTAGGTCGCACCAGCCACCCCAACTACGCCTCGCCCGAGGAGCTCGAGGCGCTCACGACCCAGACCGCGGCGGCGGGTGTCGAGTGCGAGGTTCGCCAAAAAGACACCTCCAGCGACGCTGCTCAGCAGATTCTTGCGGTCGCGCTGGATGTGGACGCCGAGCTCATCGTCATCGGCATGCGGCGGCGCAGCCCGGTCGGCAAGGTCTTCATGGGCAGCACAGCTCAGTCCGTGCTGCTCGGCGCCTCGTGTGACGTGTTGGCGGTCAAGGCTCCCTGAGGGGCTGATCCCACCGCGGATTTCTGTTCCTGTTGCCGCGCGCCGCAAGTCGTGCGAGGGTCGCATCTGCGTGCTCGTTTGATGAGCGCGTGTGCTCACATGATGAACATCTATGGCAGATGGGACCCCGATGGCGAACAAGACAGCGGCTGAGATCGACCAGCGGCTCGAGGGTATGGACTCCGAGCAACTGCCGGCTGGCGAGCACGAGCAACACGGGGCCGGGCATTTCGCCGGGCTCTACGCTGCGGAGAACGTCGCGGGGACCGAGTTCATCTTCGGTGCCACCTTCGTCATCCTCGGCGCCTCCATGGTGGACGTCATCATCGGCCTGGCGATCGGCAACCTCCTTGCGGTCCTGTCGTTCCGCTTCCTCGCCGCACCGATTGCGGTAGGGACACGGATGAGTGTCTATACCTATCTGGAACGAGTCGCCGGCGGATCGGTCTCGAAGCTGTTCAACGGCCTCAACGCGTTCCTCTTCGCCATCATCTCGGCCGCCATGATCACGGTGTCGGCGACCGCCTTTCGGCTCGTCCTCAACTTCGACGCCCAGACCGAGCCCTTCCCGACGAGCTGGAGCTTCGTCATCCTGGCTCTGGCGTTCGGATCGGTCGCCGTCCTCGTCGCCGCCTTCGGCTTCAACGCGCTGGCCGAGTTCGCCAGTATCTGCGCACCGTGGTTGGTGACCATGTTCGCCGTCGGTGGCCTGGTCATGCTTCCGGCGATCTCGCAGGCTGCCACCGGCTCTACCGTCGTCGACGGGTTGAGCGGGTTCATCAACATCGGGGACAGCGAGATCTTCACGGGCAAGACTCCGGAGGGAGATGCGGGCATCAGCCTGCTCGGGATCATCGGGTTCTCCTGGGGAGCCAACAGTTTCGCCCACA
Organism: Ornithinimicrobium sp.; assembly: GCA_049650625.1. Lineage (GTDB taxonomy): Bacteria > Actinomycetota > Actinomycetes > Actinomycetales > Dermatophilaceae > Ornithinicoccus. The sequence goes on along the minus strand of JBASAN010000113.1, from coordinate 11,701 downwards.
CCGGCATGATCGACATGTCGCTGCTGCGGTACGCCAAGAAGGGCTGGTACGGCTACATGTCCGCCACCGGTATGTTCCTCGGTCACTACATGGCCTGGATCTCAGCCGGCTTCATGGGTGCGGCTGCCGCCGTCATCGTCAAGATCAGCATCACCGACATCGAGCCTGGCAACGTCGCGTTCCAAGCGTTGGGATATGCGGGTCTCGTGGTCGTCGTCGTCGCAGGTTGGACCACGGCCAACGCCAACCTGTACCGCTCCGGCCTGGCGGCACAGGGCGTCGTCACGAGCTTGTCGCGCAAGAAGGCGACGCTCATCATCGGCGTGATCGTCCTGATCGCCAGTATCTTCCCGTTCATCTACCGCAACTACCTCATCTTCGTGACCTACGCGGGAATCACTCTGGTGCCGGTCGGCGCCGTCCTCTTCGCCTCCTACTGGGTGCTCCCGCGGATGGGGATGACCACCTACTGGGCGCGCTACAAGGGTGTCGCCAACACCCCCGCCCTGCTGACCTGGGGAATCACCCTCACCTTGGCGGCGTCGGCCGTCGGTTTCGGTCTCATGCCGGTGTACTTCGCCTTCGTGCCCGCCTTCATCCTCGCTGTCGTGCTGTACTCGGTCCTCGCCCGGATGATGGGTGCGACCGACAGCTATCCCGACGGTGAAGCCGAGGATGAGGCCTTCTACGAGCGGGTCGACGTCCTTCACGCCGAGCAGGCCAAGAAGACCCTGCCGGACGTCGACAAGAGTGACCACCGCACGCTGACCAGCGCTTTGAAGGTGGTATGGATCATCGACCTGCTCCTCGTCTTCGCCATGGCGCTGTTCGTGCTTCTGGCGAGCCCAGATGTCGATGCGTACGAGAGCCACCGGGACCAGTTCTTCTGGGTTGCGGGAGCGGGCACGCTCATCTACTTCGTCACCGCGTACTGGGAGCTGCGTCGTCGGAAGGCACGTCGCCTGGAGATCATGGATCAGCACGAGCCCGCTCGCCCCACCGAAAGCCAGACTCAGTCCACCTGAGGCGCGTTGTCTCCGGGCGCTCGACGGCCGCCGGTGGCATCACCATTGATCTCGTAGCCGTTGCCGCTCCACGACATGAGCAGGGCGAACCGGTCGGCTCTGATGGTTGTGCGTCGACACTCGATAGGGTCGCCGTGCCACAGACCTGTGCGCTCGATGACCAGCGCCGCCGTTCCCTGGCTCACCTTCAGGTGTTCGGCCGAGGTCGGGGAAAGGTTGGTAGCGGTGATGCGCTCCCTGCCCCCATCGGGGCGGGGGATGTTGTGTCGGGCCAGCTCGTCGTACAACGCCGTGCGGCTGAAGTCGGTATGCAGCAGTGGGGTGCCGATGCCCCCCGGGAGCCAGACGCAGTCGTGCGCGAGCGGTTGGCCGTCCGCGAAGCGGATCCGCTCCAAGGCGAAGAGCTCGGTCTGCGGAGCCAGCCCCAGGCGGGCAGCAGCCTGAGGCTCCTGGGCCACGCGGCACGCCAAGACGGTGCTCTCCTGCGTCATCCCTCGTGCTTCGACCTCACGGAACAGGGAGTAGAGGCTGCCCAGAGGCTGCTCGATCACCGTTGCGAGGACCTCACTGGACCGCCCGCGGCCGGAGCGCACCAATCCTGCCTCGCGAATACGACGGAGAGCCTCGCGAACGGTATGCCGTGAGACGCCGTACTCCTGACGGAGGTGGGCTTCCCCGGGGAAACCGTCGCTGAAGTCCCCCTCGGCGAGTCGTCGCAGGAGGTCCGTGTGCAGCTGGGACCAGAGCGGTTCGCGGCTCGTCCGGTCAATCTGCGTCATCTGACCCAATGTACCGACGGTGCGTGCCTACGCCCGTGCCGCGGCGGGGGGCTGACGTCTCAGGATCAGCCAGGTCACCACCATCAGGACGGCACCCGCGGCCAGCACGACTCCGCTCCATACGACGTCGGGCGCCTCCTGGGCAGCGACAACGACGGCCATGACCAGCACGAACCAGCCGAACATGCGGCGCAACGTCTCCGCCGCGATGCGACCGGACAACCTGCCGCCGAGCAGGGCCCCGATAACGGCCGCCCCGGTCACCATGGCGGCCATCCGCCAGTCGACCGTCACGGAGGCGAGGTGTCCGGCCAGCCCGGCCGCTGCGTTCATGGCGATGACCACCAGAGAGGTGCCGATCGCCACCGGCATCGGCAGACCACCGAGCAGCGCGAGAGCCGGCACGATCACGAACCCTCCGCCGGCGCCGACGAGGCCGGTGACCAGTCCGATCACCAACCCGTACACCATGGCCCGGGCCGTGGGCAGGTGTGCGGGCACCCGTTCGAGGTCCACCTTCCGTCGGGGGCGAAGCATCGCCAGGCCCGTCGCCACCATCAGCAACGCGAACGCCATCAGGAGCCACTGCCCTGCAATAAGTTCGGCCACGCGACCGCCCGCGTAGGCGCCGGTCATCCCGGCGAGGCCGAAAACCACTCCGGTGCGCCACTGCACCCGCCCCCCGCGCGCATGCGAGATGGCACCGACCATGCTGGTCACCCCCACCACCAGCAACGAGGTGGCGATGGCCTCCTTGGTCTCCATTCCGGCCACGTACACCAGCAGGGGCACGGTCAGGATGGATCCGCCTCCGCCCAACAACCCGAGACTCACTCCCACGAAGATGGCCAGCACCAGGGTCAGGACGACCACGACCTCACCGCCCGGCCAGGGCGGCGATCAGCTGCTGAGGGTCGGGGTCGGCCTCACGGTTGTAGGGAAGCTTCGACAACATGGTGCCCATCAAGCAGCTGTTCGACAGCGCTGCGATGGTGAGCCCACTCCCGATCCCTCCCGCTACCCACTTGGCACCGGGCACGATCGTGCTGGTCAGCACACTTCCCACCACGATCGACCCGGCGACCAGGCGCACTTGACGCTCGAGGTCCCACCGGGGGGCGCCGCGCACGACGCGATGGCCGGCCGCCTGCCAGGCGGCAATTCCTCCGTCGAGGACGTGCAGGTTGGCCGGGCCGGTGTCGGTCAGCGCAGTCTCGGCCTGTCGGGCCCGCGCGCCGGAGCGACAGACCAGCACCACGTCCCGGTCCAGATGGCGAACGACCTCGTCCCGGTGCTCGGTCAGCGTCCCCAGCGGCACGTTGTACGACCCCTTGATGTGAGCGGACTCGAACTCGGCCGGACTGCGGACGTCCAACACCAGCAGTTCCTGGGGTGCGTGATGCTCGGCGAGGCGGTCGGGGGCCATGGTGTTGGCGCTCATGGTGGGTCCTCCTGTGAAGGAATAGGGGGTGTTGTTGCAAACCTTAGCAAATGTACGTACATTAAGAACAACCGACAACGTAGGAGCAGCAATGGACGTCATCGTCATCGAGACCTCTTCCCTGGGTGATCGTTCGTACCTCGTGCACGACGGCCATGACGCCGTCGTGATCGACCCTCAGCGCGACGTCGACCGGGTTCTGGAGTCCGCTCGGCAGGCGGGCGTGCGGATCACCCATGTCGCAGAAACGCACATCCACAACGACTACGTCACCGGCGGTCTCGAGCTGTCGACCGCAACCGGGGCGACGTACCTGGTCAACGCGGCGGACCCGGTGCGCTACGAGCGCACCCCCGTCAGCGACGGCGACGAGCACGCGGTGGGCGCCTTGACCGTGCGCGCCGTGGCGACCCCGGGGCACACCGAGACCCACTTGACGTACGTGGCCACCCACGGTGACCAGCAGGCCGTGTTCTCCGGGGGAAGCCTCCTCTTCGGTTCGGTCGGTCGCACCGACCTTGTCGATCCGGCCAAGACCGAAGAGCTCACCCATGCTCAGTACGCTTCGGCCCGCCGGCTGGTCGACGAAAGCAGCTCCGATGCCGCGTTGTACCCCACCCACGGCTTCGGATCGTTCTGCTCCAGCGGTCCCGCTACTGCGGTCGGTCAATCGACCATCGGCGAGCAGCGACACAGCAACCACGCGCTGACCGATCCGGACGAAGAGCACTTCGTCGCTTCTCTGATCGCCAACTTGACCGCCTACCCGAGCTACTACGCACACATGGGCCCGGCCAACCTGAAGGGCCCGGCCCCGGTGAACCTGACCGTGCCGGAGGCGCTGGACCCCGAAGAGCTGGTGCGGCGACTCGATGACGGCGAGTGGGTGGTGGACCTGCGGGGACGTGTGGCCTTCGCCGACAACCACCTCACCGGAGCGGTCAGCTTCGAGTACGGCGACGGATCCAGCTTTACCACCTTCCTGGGGTGGGTCCTGCCCTGGAGCGACCGAATCACCTTGGCCGGGAGCGAGGACCAGGTGGCGCAGGCCATTCGCGACCTGTCGCGCATCGGCATCGACTCCCCCGACGCTGCGATCGGCACCGGACCCGCCGACCTGGCACCGAACGCACCGACCTCCGCCTACCCCCGGGTGGACTGGAAGACGTACGTGGCGACACGACCCGAGACCGAGCCCCTCCTCGACGTACGACGCACCGACGAGTTCGAGGCGTCACATCTCGCGGGCGCGGTGAACATCCCGTTGCACGAGCTCTTGACCCGTATGGACGAGGTGCCCGACGAACGCGTGTGGGTGCATTGTGGGTCGGGTTACCGAGCGGGGGTGGCGGCGAGTCTGATCGAGCGCGCGGGCAAGGACGTGGTGCATATCGACGCGGCCTTCTCCGACGCCGAGTCCGCCGGCATCACGCTGCGCTGAACCATCCACCACTCGAGCTGAGGAGCACTTCATGTGCCGTGCTGTGACCTGCAGGACCTGTGGCAAGACAACGTGGGCCGGATGTGGCCAGCACGTCGACCAGGTCATGGGTCGGGTCCCCCGGAACGACCGATGCCCCGGACACGCCGACGACGCCCCCCGTCCGGGATGGTGGCGGCGACTCACCAGGCAGACCTGACGGCCGAGCCGCGAGCGCTGCGGGGAGATCCATCACGCCATCGCCTCGTTGACCGTCGCCAGTGCTCCCTGCAGGGCCACCAGTCCTTCGTCTGCCTCCTCGGCGGTGAGGGTCATGGGTGGCGCCAGCCGAATGACGTTTCCCTTGAGTCCTCCCTTGCCGACCAGGAGCCCTCGGTGGCGGGCTTGCTCGAGCACCTGCGACGCAGCAGCCGACGAGGGCTCCGTCGTCCCTGGCTCGACGAGCTCGACGCCGATCATCAGCCCCTTGCCGCGAACCTCCCCGATCACGGGACAACCCGCCGCCGCGTCGCGCAGCCCCTGCAGCAGATAGCCGCCGAGCTTGACCGCGTTGCCCTGCAGATCATGCTCGAGCAGGTAGTCGAGCGCGGCCTTCGCGCCCGCCGTCGCCAAGGGGTTGCCACCGAAGGTGGAGATAGAGCTGGCGGTCAGGCTGTCCATCAGGTCGGCCCGCGCCACCACGCCGCCGATGGCCAGGCCGTTGCCGAGTCCCTTGGCGAAGGTCATCGCATCCGGGGTGATGCCGTGGGCTCCGATCCCCCAGAAGTGCTCACCGGTCCGTCCCCAGCCGGTCTGCACCTCGTCCGAGATCAGCGGTATGCCGTGCTCGTCCAGGACTTCCTTGAAGGCACCGAACAGGCCGTCCGGTGGCATGCTGAAACCGCCGACCCCCTGCACCGGCTCCACGATCATGCAGGCCACGTCACCGGAGGTCGCGGTGTCCAGAACGTTGCGCAGGTCGGCGACGCAGGCCTCGATATAAGCCGCGTCCGACAGGTCACGCAAGGGCACCACGTTCCGGTAGCCGCCGTGAACGTACGAGACGTTGATGGGGCTGTGTGCCGACGCCGACCACCCCCGGTTGCCGGTGACGCCCATCGTGGTGAACGAGCGTCCGTGGTAAGAATTCCGCAGCGCCAGCACCTCGTGCGAGCGCCGCCGGTTCATAGCGAGCAACAGCGCCGCCTCGTTGGCCTCGGTGCCGGACGTGGTGAAGAAGACCTTGGCGTCCTCGATCCCGGAGAGCTCGGCGATCTGCTCGGCCAAGGCGACCTGCTGGTCGATGAGATACAGCGTCGAGGTGTGCACGAGTCCGGTGTCGAGCTGGGCACGCACGGCGTCGACGATCTCAGCGATGTCGTAGCCGATGGCGTTGGTCAGAATCCCGGCGAAGAAGTCCAGGTAGGTCCGACCCTCCAGGTCGCGGACGTGCCTTCCCCGACCCGAGACCAACGCGAGAGGCTCCTCGTAGTACAGCCCCATCCACTGCGGCATCACCGCCTGGTGCCGGCTCAGAAGGGCCGCGGAGGCTGTCGGTGAGGTCTCGCTCGTTGTCACGGGTCCAGCACATCGCTGAGCGCGCCAAACCGCAACCCCTGGAACCCGGCGATCACTCCACCTCGTCCGGAGGCTAGGAGCGTTCGACCAGGCGGCGCAACTGTGTCACATGTCCCGGCTCAAGCTCGTCCAGGGTGGTCACGCCAAGCAGGGCCATCGTGCGCTCGATCTGGCCCCGCAGGATATCGATGGTCCGGTCGACACCGGGACGCCCGCCCGCCATCAGGCCGTACAGGTAGGCGCGGCCGATCAGGGTGAAATGCGCGCCATGAGCCAGCGCCGCAATGATGTCCTGGCCCGACATGATGCCGGTGTCCAGGTGCACCTCCAGCTCGGATCCAACTGCCGCGACGACTTCGGGCAAGAGATAGAAGGGGACGGGGGCCCGATCCAGCTGTCGCCCACCGTGGTTGGACAGCACGATCGCGTCGACACCCAGCTCGGCGAGCCGGACCGCATCGCTCAGACTCTGCACGCCCTTCACACAGACCTTGCCCGGCCACTGGTCGCGGATCCAGGCGAGGTCCTCATAGGTCACCGTGGGGTCGAACATCGTGTCCAGCAGGTCCGCCACCGTGCCGGACCACGAGTCCAGGGAGGCGAAAGCCAATGGCTCGGTGGTCAGGAAGTTGAACCACCACGCGGGTCGCGGGATGGCGTTCAGCACGGTCGATGCCGTCAGCGCGGGAGGAATCGTCATCCCGTTGCGCACGTCGCGCAACCGCGCCCCCGCCACCGGGACGTCCACGGTCACCACCAACGTGTCGTACCCCGCTGCGGCCGCCCGGTCGACCAGTGCCATCGACTTGTCCCGGTCCTTCCACATGTACAGCTGGAACCAGTTGCGACCGTCGGGGGCCGCCGCGGCCACGTCTTCGACCGAGGTCGTGCCCATGGTGGACAACGTGAAGGGGATCCCTGCCGCTCGAGCCGCCGTCGCGCCGGCGATCTCGCCCTCAGCCTGCATCATCCGCGTGAAGCCGGTGGGCGCGATGCCGAACGGCAGGGCCACCTTCTGCCCCAACACCGTGCGCGAGGTGTCGACGTGCGACACGTCGCACAGGATGGAGGGGTTGAACTCGACGTCACCGAAGGCCTGCCGGGCACGGGCCAGGGACACCTCCCCCTCCGCCCCTCCATCGGTGTAGTCGAAGGGCGCCTTCGGGGTACGGCGTTGCGCTACCGCGCGCAGGTCCTCGATGGTGAGAGCAGACGCCAAGCGCCGCTCCCGAGGTGACCACTGGACCTTCTTGAACTGAACGAGCGGCATCAGGTCCCTGCGTTTCGGCAGCTGACGTTTCACAATCGGACTCCATCGTCTCGGTCGGGCTCACTTGGCATCCTCGATAGCCCAGGGCCGCATCGTAGGCACGGTGTCCGCGCTGGACCACCCGCGGATCGACCGGACCGCTCGTCTCGGGTGGGTCGTGACGAGCGACGCCCGCCGGCGGGTCGTAGGCTCGCCACCGTGCGCCGAGTCGACCCGTGGGGACTTGCGGTGGCCGCCATCGGCGCCGTCGTCTTCATGCTGCAAGGTTTCGGCGGCGTGCTGTCCCGTGACCTCGCCCTCTACGCCTACGCCGGACAGCAGTTCGCAGAGGGGGTCCCCCCCTACGTCGCGGTCCTCAACCGCGCCGGCCCCCTCGCCCATATGGTGCCTGGCTTCGGGGCGATGGTGGCTCGCGAGCTCGGCACCGACGAACTGCTCACCATGCGCGTCATGATGCTCGTGCTGACCGTGGTCGCAGTGTGGGTGACCTATCTGGCGGGCCGCGACCTGTTCGGGTCACGGGCTGCCGGCGCGGCGGCTGCCGCCACTTTGCTCGCCTCACGGGCGGTGGTGCTCTACGCGGGCGGAGGACCACGGGAGAAGACCACGATGGTGCTGCTCGTGGCGTGCGCCATGTTGGCGATCGTGCACCGGAGGTGGGGCTGGGCCGGGGCGGCCACGGCAATGGCCACGCTGACCTGGCAGCCAGCTTTCTGGCCCTGTCTGGCAGCGGCGATGATCGCCGCGAAGGTGCCACCGTGGCGGGCCCACTGGCGGTCCACAATCCTCGCCTGGAGCTGGTTCGCCGCCGGAGGGATCGCCGCCACCGGCGCCATGGTCGGCTACTTTGCCGCGGTCGGGTCGCTCGACGCCTTTTTCGAAGGCTTTCTCTTCGTGAACGCCACCAGCACCGACCAAGTAGGACTGATCACCTTCCTTATCGCGTTGCCGGACGTGATGCTCCGAGCCTGGGGTTGGTCCCTGTGGATGGTGCTGGCGGGTCTGCTGGCCTCCGTGGTCCTAGCCTGGCGCTCGCGGGGGTCGACCGACCCCACCGCTCGAGCAGTCGTCGGCGTGGGAGCGGGCACGGTGGCGGCGCTGGCGTGGTCGATCTACGTCTTCAACGGCTGGGCCGACGCCATCTTCGCGGTGCCGCTCGCCGCTCTCGGCATCGCAGGTCTGGTCGCCGGTCTGCGGCGCCGTTTCTCGGCACGCTCCGCGGTCGCCGTGGCCGTGGCCTACGTACTGCTGGTCTCCGTCTCGGCAGGCATCACAGCCTGGAACCGCCGGCCCGACGTGCTCGAACCCATGCGCGCGGAGACCCAGGCATTGCTCGCGGCGGCCGGTCCCGATGCGACCGTGCAGTCCGTCGGCGCCCCACAGGCGCTGGTGCTGGGCGGGTTACGCAACCCGATCCGGCACCAGATGTTCCTCCAGGGTCTGGACGAGTACGTCGATACGACCGAGCCGGAAGGTCTGGCCGGGATCGCGAACGACATCGGCCAACGGCGACCGACCTTCGTGACCATGGATCACCCCAGCTGGTACGACTGGATGCACCCCGTGCTGGATCGTAGCTATCGCCGGATCGGGACCACCGCGGGGTTCACCTGGTATGCCGACCGCGACCTCGGAGCCGAGGAGTTGGACCGACTCGGCGACATCCTGGCGGGCAAGCCGTGACCGAGCGTGACACCATCCCGACCATGCCCGTGTCGACCGATCCTGCCCGTTTCCGGTACTCGATCGTCATGCCCGTCTACAACAGCCAGGACATCGTCGGCACCACGATCGACCAGGTCGTGCAGACGTTCACCGACGCCGGCCTGGACTTCGAGCTCATCTGTGTCAACGACGGCAGCCCGGACGACAGCTGGCGGGTCATCTCAGAGCGGGCCGACCAGATCCCGGGGGTGCTGGCTCTGGATCTGATGAAGAACTACGGGCAGCACTACGCCAACCTCGCGGGCTTCACCGAGGCGACCGGCGACTACGTGATCACCCTGGACGATGACCTCCAGAACCCACCGGACCAGGCGCTGCTGCTGATCGAGCAGGCCGTGACCGGTGGCCACGAGGTGGTGTTCGGGCAGTTCGAGCAGAAGCAGGCAGGGGTGACCCGGCGCATCGGGAGCGCGCTGATCGGCCGGATCAACCGTCGGGTCTTCGGTCAACCGCCCGACCTGGTCGTCTCCAACTTCCGCATCCTGCGCAAGGACGTGGTCGACCGCATCGTCGCGTCCCGCACCGCCTACCCGTACATCACCGGCCAGGCGCTACTGATGTCCAGGGACCGAGCCAACGTCTCCGTGCGGCACGACCCCCGTCCGATCGGCAAGAGCAACTACAACCTGACCCGGATCGTGGCTCTGGTGCTGACCATCCTGTTCAGCTACAGCTCCTGGCCCTTGCGCTCGGCCGCCGTGCTCGGGTTCGCCATCTCGGGTCTGAGCTTCCTTCTCGGCGGCTTCCTCATCGTGCGGGCCCTGGTCACCGAGACGGCCGTGCCCGGCTGGACGTCGATCATGGTCTTGCTCTCGTTGTTCGCTGGAGTGATCATCGCGCTCCTGTCGATGATCGGGGAGTACGTGGTCCGTACCCTGACGACAGTCAGCCACGACGCCTCGTTCCACGTCGTGCGAAGATCCGGCACGTGAGCCGTCACTTCGTCGTTATCGGGGCCCAGCGCAGCGGCACCACATGGCTGCACGACCTCCTGGCTGCCCACCCCGACATCGTCATGGCACGTCCCGCCCGTCCCGAGCCGAAGGTCTTCCTGCGCGAAGAGGCGCTCTCCCTCGCGGACTACCGCGCTGAGTTCTTCGGCCACGCCTCAGGGCAGGGCGTCCTGGGCGAGAAGAGCACCTCCTATCTCGGATCTGCCGACGCGCCCGCACGCGTCCAGGCCACCCTGGGGCGGCCGCAGATCGTGGTCCAGCTCCGCGACCCGCTGGCTCGGGCCGTGTCCCATTGGAAGTTCAGTCGACAGCACGGCCTGGAGACGCTGACGTTGACCCAAGCCCTTCGCGCAGATCTTCACGGCACCGACCGTTCCTGGGACCGCCACCGCTACTCGGTCTCCCCTTTCGCCTACGTCACACGGGGTCGGTATGCCGACGTGCTGCCCCGGTGGACCGGACGATTCGACGTCCACGTGCAGTTCTTGGAGGAGATGCGCGACAGCCCAGCTCACCTCGGCTCGCTTTACCGTTGGCTCGGTGTGGACGACACGGTGTGTCCGCAGGAATGGAACAGCCACCCCAACGCGAGCAGCCGGTCCGACGAGTTACTCGACCCCGACCTGGTCGAAGAGCTTCGCGACTATTACGCGGCCAGCGACGCTGCTCTGGCGGACCTTCTTGGTCGTGATGTCCCGTGGCCTGCGAGGAGCAACGCATGAGCGCCCTTCCGTTCAACCGTCCCCAGCTGGCCGGCGACGAGATCGCCTACGTCCAGGAAGCGATGAGCGGTGGGCACACGTCCTCGGGCGGGAGGTTCTCCGACCGGTCGGGCCATGCCCTGCAGAAGGCCACCGGAGCGGCCGAGGTGCTGCTGACCACGTCGTGCAGCACCGCCCTCGAGCTCAGCGCCATGCTGCTCGACCTCGGGCCGGGGGACACGGTCATCGTGCCCTCCTTCACCTTCACCACCAGTGCCCTGGCCTTCTCGCGGACCGGGGCCCGGATCCTCTTCTGCGATATCGAGCCGGTCACCCTGGGCATCGACCCGGAGCACCTCGCCGAGCTGCTCGACGATTCGGTGCGAGCCGTCGTCATCGTGCACTACGGCGGGGTGGCCTGTGACCTCGACGGCGTCGAGAGAGCGCTGGCCGACCGTCCCGATATCGTCCTCATCGAGGATGCTGCGCACGCGCTGTTCGGGTCCTACCAGGGTCGACCCCTCGGGAGCTTCGGCCGCTTCGCCACCCTGTCGTTCCACGAGACGAAGAACATCGTCTGCGGTGAGGGTGGGGCGCTGTTGCTCCACGACCCGAGCGACGCCGCCCGGGCCCGGATCCTCTACGACAAGGGCACCGACCGGCAGGCTTTCTTCCGCGGAGAGGTCGACAAGTACTCCTGGCGCGACACCGGCTCGTCCTTCGGGATGTCCGACGTACTCGCTGCCTACCTGTTGGGTCAGCTCGAGCAGGCCCCGTCCATCCAGGCTCGACGCCGCGGTGTCTTCGAG
>JBASAN010000112.1:0-3414 GCA_049650625.1 Ornithinimicrobium sp. | reverse complement strand
CGTCAACGGCATCAACCGCTTGCCCTCCCCTCCAGCCAGGACGATCGCAAGAACCTTTGGTCGCTTCGTTGGGGAGTTCACCATGGGTCCAACTTAGGGCAGGACCTGAGGTCCGCGCGAGGAGTGGCGACCCGACGGCATACGAGCCTTCGTTTTCCTGCGACGACGGGTAGTGCGCCAAGGCGTATGCCGATAGCGTGAGCGAGTGCTTATCGACATCCTGACCCGCGAGTACCCACCCAACATCTACGGCGGTGCCGGCGTGCACGTGGCTGAGCTCACCCGGGCGCTGCGCGCTCGAGGAGACCTCGACGTCAACGTGCGCGCGTTCGACGAACCCGTCGATGAGCCGGGCACCACGGGCTATCCGCCGTTGGAGCAGCTGGCCGACGCGAACGCGGCGTTGCGCACCCTCGGGGTGGACCTCACCATCGCCGCCGACGTCCTCAGCGCCAAGCCCGACATCGTGCACAGCCACACCTGGTACGCCAACTTCGCCGGGCATCTGGCCTCGCTGGTCGGTGGGATGCCGCACATCATCTCGGCGCACTCCCTGGAGCCGATGCGCCCGTGGAAGGCCGAGCAGCTCGGCGGCGGGTACCGCCTGTCCAGCTACGTTGAGAAGACCTCGTATGAGGCGGCCGCCACTGTCATCGCCGTTTCGGAGGGGATGCGCAAGGACGTGCTGAAGAGCTACCCCGACCTCAACCCGGACAAGGTCAAGGTCGTGCACAACGGCATCGACTCCGACCTCTGGCAGCCCGACACCAGCGACGCCGCCAAAGAGGTCTTGGCCGAGCACGGCATCGACCCGGATGTCCCCAGCGTCGTCTTCCTGGGCCGCATCACACGCCAGAAGGGTTTGCCCTTCCTCCTGAAGTCGCTGCGCCAGATCCCCGAGGACACCCAGATCATCCTGCTGGCCGGAGCGCCGGACACCCCCGAGATCAAGGACGAGGTCGTCGCCCTGGTCGACGAGCTCCGTGAGGAGCGTGAAGGCGCGACCATCTGGATCGCGGACATGCTGCCGCGGGAGAAGGTCGTGGCGATCCTGTCGCACGCCACCGTGTTCATGTGCCCGTCGGTCTACGAGCCGCTGGGCATCGTGAATCTGGAAGCCATGGCCTGCGGCGCGGCCGTCGTGGCCACCGCCACCGGGGGCATCCCCGAGGTCGTCGTGCACGGCGAGACCGGCTGGCTGGTGCCGATCGAGCAGAAGGACGACGGCACCGGCACACCGGTCGATGAGAAGACCTACGTGGACGACTTCGCCTCCGCGCTCAACGAGGCGTTGCGCGACCCGGACCGGGCCCACAAGATGGGCGAGGCCGGCCGCAAGCGAGCCATCGGGGACTTCTCCTGGGACACCATCGCCGAGCGCACCATGAAGGTCTACTCCGCCGTCCTCGACTAGCCGCGGGCGGGCGCCTAGACCCACCCGGCGAAGTGCATGGCGGCCACATTGGTCGCCACGCTCAGCGCTGCCGCGGCTTCGTCGTGCAGCTGTCGCAGCACGCGCTCGCGGCCTTGGGTGCTGCTGGAGTCGACCGACTGCATGCTGTCGTGCAGGCCGATATCGCTGAGCGTGATGACCGACCCGGCCAGCTCGATCACCCGGGTGGCCCGGGTCGGCATGCCGCTCGGCATACCCCAGGAGGCGCTGACCCTTCGCCGCGCGAACACCTCGGCGGCCGCTCCCGCCATCGGCGACCCCGGCTTCATCTCCAGGTGGGTGGTCAGGTCGGCCAAGGTCGTGCGCAGGCGCAGCTCGACGTCGGCGACGCTCATCCCGGCCACCACGTGCTGCGGCATCGGATCGCTGGGGAAGGGCGTCCAGGACGCCCGCCAGCCCAGGTCGTCCTCGGGGCCGTACTCCTGGATCTGTGGGACCGATGCCCCACCGAGACCAGGCACGAAGACCATCTCCTGTGCCTCCTGCGCCGCCGCCGTCATCTCGATCGGGCCTGACGGCATACCCCCGAGGTGTCCGGGGCGGGGCAGCGCGACCAGCACCACCCGCTCCCCGACGTCGCGCCACAGCCGCAGGGTGGGGGTCAGTCCGCTGATGTCGTCCAGGTCCGACAGGGCTTGGGCTGCGGCGCCCTCCAGGTCGGCCTGGCCGTTGAACGCGGCCGAGGCCCACAGCGCGACACGCACGCTGGCGGGCAACTCAGGCATGGAGTGATCGTAGAGGGAGGAAGGCAACTACGCTTGCCCGTCATGAGCGACGTCGTCGAATTTGCCGGAGTGGGCGTCACCCGTGGAGGCAACGCCTTGCTCCACGACATCACCTGGTCGATCGAGGAGGGGGAGCGCTGGGTCGTCATCGGCCCCAACGGCGCGGGCAAGACCACGCTGCTGCAGCTGGCCGCCGCGCGGATCCACCCCACCGAGGGCGTGGCCGGGGTGCTGGGTGAGGTCTTGGGTGCAGTCGACGTCTTCGAGCTGCGACCGCGGATCGGGGTGTCCAGCGCCTCCATCGCGGAGCGGCTGCCCGCGAGCGAACGCGTCTTGGACGTCGTGGTGACCGCCAGCTGGTCCGTGGTCGGACGACACCGCGAGGAGTATGACGAGCAGGACGAAGCGCGTGCCCTCGAGCTGCTGACGGCGCTGGGAGTGGGGTCGCTGGCAAGTCGGGCCTACGGCACCCTGAGCGAGGGAGAGCGCAAGCGGGTGCAGATCGCCCGGGCATTGATGACCGACCCGGAGCTGATGTTGCTCGATGAGCCCGCCGCCGGGCTGGACCTGCGTGGCCGCGAGGACCTCGTCGGTCGGTTGCAGATCTTGGCCGAGGACCTGGAGGCGCCCGCGCTCGTGTTGGTGACCCACCACGTCGAGGAGATCCCGCCCGGGTTCACCGACGTGCTGATGCTCCGGGGTGGCACGATCGTCGCCGCCGGGCCCATCGAGGTCACGCTGACCGCAGAGAATCTGTCCCGCACCTTCGACATCCCCCTCGTGGTCGACCGGCACGGGGACCGGTGGGCGGCCCGGGCCGCGGAGCAAGGTCACGTCGTGGACGAGCTGCCAGAGAGCTCCCCGCCGCCCTCGAAGCCCTCGACGAGCGGTTCCATCCGTTCGTGAGCCTGCTGGAAGCACTCGCTATCGCGGCGGCCGGGATGGCCGCGGGCACCATCAACACCATCGTGGGATCAGGCACCCTGGTGACCTTCCCGACCCTGCTGTTCTTCGGTTACGCCCCCGTCTCGGCCAACGTATCGAACTCGCTGGGCCTGGTCGCCGGTGGCGTCAGCGGCGCCTGGGGGTATCGCCACGAAATGGCCGGCCTACGCTCCACACTGCTGAAGCTGGTGCCCGCGTCCTTGGTGGGCGGGATCATCGGCGCGCTGTTGTTGTTGGTGGTGCCGGAGTCGGCCTTCGAGACCATCGTGCCGGCGCTGATCGCGTTGGCGT
>JBASAN010000111.1:0-2105 GCA_049650625.1 Ornithinimicrobium sp. | reverse complement strand
CCCCCACCCCCCGCATCCGGGCCAGGCTGATCACCACCCCACCCAGCACCGGCACCGCCCCTCCGGACAGCCCGGTGCCCGCCCCGCGAGCGACGAAAGGGACATGGGACTCGGCGCAGGCCGCGACGACCAGCGCGACCTCGGCCGTACTGCGCGGCAGGGCGACCAGGGCCGGAAGCACCCGGTAGCCGGTGATGCCGTCGCACTCGTATGTGCGCAACTGGGTGTGGTCGGTGATGACGCTGTCGGGGGGCAGGTGCGAGCGCAGGTGTCGTGCCAGATCGGCGAGCACCAGGTCCCTGCTCGCGCTGCCTGTTGTCGATGACGTGAGCACCATCGCTCGTCCTCCTCACGCCCTCTAGGTCTTGCCTTCAATATGTCACTCCGCAAGGGATCATGCACTTGCCGACGTATCACCGGGAGTGAGGGCGACCTCTTGGGCTTAGCGGCTCGAAACATCGAGTCGCCCGATCCTGGCGGTATCCGATGAGCGCTGCACAGTCAGAAGTCAACCCTGTGGACCCTGCTCCGCGGCTGCCTCGCAGAGTGCCGTTTCTCGTCACCGCCGCCCTCGGGCTGTTCATCGCCCTGGGTGAGATCGACCGGTTGATCGGTATGTCGCCGAGCAGTGACGGCTACACCGTCAGCATCAGCGACCTCACCAGCCCCGGTCTGCCGTTTCCGCTGCCGGACGGCACCGCATACCCCTGGTCGCCGCTGCGAGAAGTAGTGGCGGCTGACGCTCAGGTGGCGGGTCTGCTGACGGCATACCTGGTCATCGACCTGGCGTTCGCGGTGCTGTGGGGCACGTTGCTGTTTCGGGCCCTGCGAGCGGCGTGCCGGATCGACTGTGATCCCGCTCGGGGATGGCTGCCGCTGTTCGCTACCCCGACTCCGTGGCTGGCCTTCGTGGTCGTCGCCGCCGGCATCGTCGAGAACGGGGCGATCTTCCTCATCGCGGAGGTGGGCTCGACCGGCGGGGTGGCGTCCGAGTGGATGCTGGCCACGGCAGCGACGGCGACCTCGGTGAAGTGGCTACTGCTCATCGTGGCGTTGATCCAGATCGGACACACGATGTTCGCCTCGTCCGCGGGCCGCGAGCGGATCATCCGCCTGGCCCGGGCTCTCTCGGCCCAGCGCTACTCGCTGCTGGCCTTCCTGCCTATCGCGGCGCTCGGACTGCTCCCTGGCAGCGGGATCCTGGATCAGGTGCCCGACGTGCAACGTGCCTGGTTCGGCCAGGACCGCAGCGACGTCATCGGAGCCCTGACCGCCGCGCTCCTCCTGATCCTGGTGTGCCTGGGACTGATCGTGCTGGGACGGTTGATCTCCGACGGGGTCTATCGCCGGGTCGACGTGGTGATGGACGCCAGGTATGCCGGGTCCGTCCCGCAGCGCAAGGCGCCACCGCTGTGGATGTGGCTCTACGGACCGGGCTTGATCGGGGTGGGCTTGCTGTGGTCGGAGCTGACCGACGTGGGACCGGTGCGGTGGCTGCCGTTAAGTCTTTTCGCGGCGGTGCCTCTCGCCATCGTCATCCTGTCGTGGTACGTGCGCTGGCACGACCTACCGTTGCGGGCACCAGAGCTGCGGCGCTACGACGAGCGGTCCTTCCGCGCCGTGGTGATGACCGGTGACGCGGTGGCACTCAGCGGTCTCGTCGTCGGCGGGCTGGTGTTGATCCGCTCACACACCGCCTTCCTGGCGCTGGGGGAGGGCACCGCCTTCCAGCGGGTGCTCCCCGCCGTGGGCTTACTCGGCGCCCTGGCCGTGTGGTGGCTCGCCCCACCCCTGCTGGCGCGGGCAACGGGAGGCTCGACGGCGGGTCCGCTCGGGCTGTTGCACAGCGTGCTCGACGACCCGCAGCAGGCGGCCAAGACCGCACCCGGGGAGGTGCCGCGGTGGATCCGCCGGACCGCCGTGGTGCTGGTGCTGGTCAGCACCGCAGGCTTCGTGGCATTGGCCCTGTGGCCGGTCGTGGTGACCGAAGCCATCGGTGTCGTGGCCTCGGTCCTGTTGGCGCTCGCCCTGATCGCGTTGCTGGTCGGCTCGACCGTGGTGCTGCATCTGCACTACGCCCCGCCGGAGATCTTCTGGTGGGGGCC
>JBASAN010000110.1:0-4461 GCA_049650625.1 Ornithinimicrobium sp. | reverse complement strand
CCCCCCAGGAGCTGCTGGCGCCGACGACGGCCGGACCCAACCGTCGTCGACCCCATCGGGTGGCCCGCAAAGCCACGCTCGTGGCGAGGGTGACCCCGGCCTCCGGCGTGGCAACGACGCGAGCGTTCCGACACCCGGGTGCCTCGACGTAGACCGAGGTGGCCACGGAGCCGGCGGTCAGGTCCTGCCCCGGCACCGAAGTCATCTCCATGGCAAGGAAGGCCGTATCACCCTCGCGCAGCATCAGGTGTGACTGCCGTAGACGGGCTACGGGCAGTTCGCGCGGACGGGTGAACGCCCCCCAGCCGGCGACGAGGGCGAACGGCGCGGCCAGCACGACGAGGTCCGGCCGCCGGAGGAGCACCGCAGCGACCAGACCCAGCCCGCCGACCAGGAAAGCCCGAGCATGCGCGTACGTCATGCTCCACTGCTCGCGACCGGACAATGAAGGGCTCACGAGGAGGGGGTGGCAGTGCCGCGGTCCCGCGACGGCGGCACGGCCACCTGGGCCAGCGCCGTCTGGACCACGCTCGGTCCACCGTCAGCCGACATCCACAGCTCGGGCTTGATCGAGATCCGATGATCCAGAGACGCGTGAGCCACCGCCTTCACGTCTTCGGGCGTCACGTAGTCGCGACCCTGGATCACGGCGTACGCGCGGGCCGTCACCATCAGCGCCAAGGAGCCCCGCGGCGAGGACCCCACCTGCACGGAGGGATGACGACGCGTGGCACCGACCAGCTGCACGCAGTAGCGGCTGATGTCTTCCTCGATGTCCACCGTCTCGATGGCCTGCTGGATCGCCAACAACCCATCGGCGTCGGTAATCGGTTCCAGATGCTGATCTTCGGTGCGCCGTGCCACTCGCCGACGCAACACGTCGACCTCCTCGCCCTCGGTGGGATAGCCGAAGGAGACCCGCATCAGGAACCGGTCCAGCTGGGCCTCGGGCAGGGGGTAGGTGCCCTCGTACTCGACGGGGTTCGCGGTGGCCAGCACGTGGAAAGGCTGGGGCAGAGGGAAGGTGCGCCCCTCGACAGTGACCTGATGTTCCTGCATGGCCTCCAAGAGGGCCGACTGCGTCTTGGGTGGGGTGCGGTTGATCTCGTCGGCCAGCAGCAGGCCGGTGAACAAGGGGCCTTCGCGGAAGTCGAACTCCGAGGTCCGTTGGTCGTAGACGTAGGCTCCGGTCAGGTCGGCAGGAAGTAGATCGGGAGTGAACTGGGCCCGGGTGAAGTCCAGTCCCAAGGCCTGGGCGAAAGAGCGGGCGGCCAACGTCTTGCCCAAACCGGGATAGTCCTCCAGGAGCACGTGCCCGCGCGCCAGAATGGCGGTCAATACCAGGGTGAGGGCGTCGCGCTTGCCGACGACGGCGTCCTCGACGCGGTCGAGCACGGCTTGAGCCTGCTCGCACGCCTGGGTGAGCGTGGCGGGTGGGTCAGAGCGGGTCATGGTTCCTCACTGGTCATAGTTCCTCGATCCCGGACAGAGCATCCGATATCTGCGTGAAGCTGGCTTTGGCGGTGGTGGTCGGCGGATGTTCCAGGTAGGCAGCCAGCGCTGGCGTGAGGTGGCTGGCCGCCTCGTCGGGGTCGGTATGCAGGTCGACCCCGTGCCGATCCAGGAGCCGGTCCCGGGCCAAGGCGCAGATCAACGGATGCACCAGATCCTCTCGGTCGGAGCGCTCGAGCGCGTCTCGGAGGTCGCGGCGGAGCCGGATCAGGCGGTAGTCCAAGGCGGGAGGTACTGCGCTGTGGTCCCGTCGCACGGCATACCAGGAAGCGGATTCGGCCGGCGCGGGCATGTCGCTGCGGGACCACCACAACACGCTGAGGACTCCGGTGGTGAGGACCGTGACTGCTCCAGCGAGCACCGGGTCGCGGGGCAACGAGCCGACGAACCACAGCAGCGCGCCCCCGACAGCCGCCAGGATGACGACGGTGAGGATCCGAGCCGCCCACGACGCCCTCACGGTCATTGGGGACCACCCCTGGTGCTGGTCTCCTTGCCGTCCCCGTCGGACTGCGAGGCGCTGCCTAGACCGCGGAGCTCCGCCACGTGCTGCAGTGAAGAGTGGAGGGTGCCCAACGCGGCAACAGCTTCGTCTCGGTCGCGGACGGTGATGGCGTGGCGGGAGAACCGCGCTTCCCGATAGAGCGTGGCGAGGGTGTGCAGGGCCTCGGCCGGGACCTGCCAGCGATCCAGGACACGCACGGTCAGGTCCAGGGAGGTCTCGGACGGAGCCGGGGTCAGACCTGCCGATTCGAGTCCGTCCTCCAACGCGACCCAACAGGCCACGACGGCATTGCGTGGCTCGCCGCCGAACCTTCGGCCACCGGGATCCTCCGGAGAGGTGGCGTCAACCAGCTCCGCAAGCTCGTCCGGCGCATCGACAGGGTCCACCGGCTCGGCCAGCTCGCGCTCGCGGAAGAAGCGCAGAGCCCACCAGGCGATGAGGGCAGCGATGACGATCTGCAGCAAGAGCCACCCGTTGATGAAGGAGGCGCCCTCGGAGTCCGCGGGGCGTGACCCGAGGTCGAGGTCCTGCACCGGGGCGGTCTGGGACGAGGTGTCACGGGTGGGCATAGGGGTGTCGAAGGTAGCGGTCGGTGCGCTGACCACGGAGTCGCCCGAGGTAGAACCCCACAACAGCACGGCACTCCCCACCAGGGCGGCCAACAGCAGGAGGGCCGCCCGAGTGCGCGCCTCCAGACCCCCCGTCATGAGTTCAGACTACTGAACGGTCACCAGCTGCACCTCGCGCACGCTGAACTCCACACCCTGCTTCAGGTCCAGGCGGCCGCTCACCTTGCCGGCGGCGGCCAGGTCGGAGACGGCGGCTCGGAGGAGCTCCAGGTCGGTGTCCGGCGCTGCCACGGTCGCGGCAGAGACCTCGGTGCGCATCTTGACCTTGGCCTCGGACTTGGCTTTGCGCAGTCCGGCCAACGCCCGCCCGACGACGGTGAGCATGCGGGGGTCGGCGTGGGCGGCGGCTGGAGCCAGCTCGTCGGTGGTGGGCCACGGCTGCGTATGCACCGAGTCGGAGTGCCACCACGACCACACCTCCTCGCAGGCGAAGACCAATACCGGGGCGAGTAACCGCATATAGATATCGAGAGCGACCTGAAGCGCGGCGACGGCCGAGGCGCTGCCCTGGGCGGTGAGGCCCTCGACGTTGCCGTAGGCGCGTTCCTTGACGAGCTCGAGATAGTCGTCGCAGAACGTCCAGAACGACGTCTCGGTGACCTCCAGAGCCTTGGTGTGGTCGTAGGACTCGTAGGCCGCGGTCGCGGACGCCACCACCTGGGACAGACCGGCGATCATGGACCGGTCCAACGGCTCGGTGATCCGCTGCACCAGCACGTCCAGGGGCTCAGGATCCGGCAGCGTGCCGTCCTCGTCGGCTCCCATCCGGAGCGCGAACGTGCTGGCGTTGAGCGCCTTGATGGCTAGGCGCCGACCCACCTTCATCTGGGCCTCGTCGAACGCGGCGTCGGTGCCGAGACGCCCCGAGGCGGCCCAGTAGCGCACCCCGTCAGAGCCGTGGTTGTCCAACATCCCTTCGGGGGTCTGGGCGTTGCCCTTGGACTTGCTCATCTTCTTGCGGTCGGGATCCAGGATCCAACCGCTGATCGCCGCGTGAGACCAGGGCAGCGAGCCGTGCTCGTGGTGGGCCCGGACCACCGACGAGAACAGCCAGGTGCGGATGATGTCCTGACCCTGCGGGCGCAGGTCCATCGGGAAAGTCGCGGCGAACAGCGCGCGGTCGTTACCCAAGGTCCCGTCGGGTAGGTCGCCCACCGGCCATCCGGAGGCGATCTGCGGCGACAGCGAGGAGGTCGCCCAGGTGTCCATGATGTCGGGATCGGCCGAGAAGCCACCCGGCTGGTCGCGCTGGTCCTCGGTGTAGCCTTCCGGCGCCTGGCCACTGGGGTCCACCGGGAGGGAGTCCAGAGCCGGGACGAGGCGCTGCTCGTAGTCGATCTCGCCGTCGGCGTCCACGGCGTACCACAGCGGAATGGGGACCCCGAAGAATCGCTGTCTGCTGACCAGCCAGTCACCGTTGAGTCCACCGACCCAGTTGCGATAGCGGGTCCGCATGAAGGTGGGGTGGAAGTCCAGCGCGTCACCACGCTCCAACAGCGCCTCCCGCAAGGTCTCATCGCGTCCCCCGTTGCGGATATACCACTGGCGGGTGGTGACGATCTCCAGCGGTTTGTCGCCCTTCTCGAAGAAGTTGGCTTTGCGCTGGGTCTTCACCGGCTCTCCGTCCAGGTCGCCCGATTCTCGCAGGGCCGCCACCACCGCCTCACGCGAGCTGAAAGTGGTCTTGCCGGCGAGCTGCTCGGCATACAGCTGCTCGCCGGGCCCACCCACCACCCACTCCGGGACCTCGGCCTGCATCCGACCGTTCCGGGTGATCACCGAGCGCATCGGCAGGTTCAGCTCGCGCCACCACGT
>JBASAN010000109.1:0-4286 GCA_049650625.1 Ornithinimicrobium sp. | reverse complement strand
GTCGTACAAGAACTGCTCAAGGTCGGCGTATGTGAGGCTGTAAATCTTCACCTCACTCAGGATCTCGAACAGTTCGTCACTGAACTCCGCCAAGGACTCCCCGATGACCAGCCGGCCAGCCCTCTCTTCAGCCTTCGCCCCGTCCTTCAACTGATCCAGGACGTGCTTCGCGGCTCGCGCTGACGTCTCGTCATTGAACTGGCCGATCATCACCAGGTTCATCGAGTGTTCGGTCCCGTATCCGTTCCAGACCTTCATGCCGCGTTCCTCACTGCGAGTCGGTCAAGTGCCGCCAGGACACCGTCCTCGGTGACTGCCTCACCGATGGTTGAGTACGAGGTCGTGCGCGCCAGCCCGGTCGCGTCAATGTGCGCGTACGACCGCAGACCTTCTTCCTTCGGAAGCGCGACGGCAATCGGCAATCCCGACGCCTCACCTGCCGAGATGGCCAACGGCACCGGTCCCGCGTAGGTGAGCAACCATGTCCGCAGCGCCGACACCACCTCCGGTGCAGCGCCCGGCCGAGCGCCGGTTGGCTGCTCGGGCAGGAGCAGCAGCTCTGCTGCCCCGTGGGCGGACGCGAGGTCCGCGACCTGAGTGAGCTGATCTACGGTGTCTTCGTTCACGACACAGTTCAAGCCGATTGGAAAAGCCTTACTGATCAGGTCGAGACGGTCACGCAAGGCGCCGTAACTCCGCCGTCGCAGCCGCTCGTACGTCGCTTCGACGCCGTCGACGCTGATCCGGACGAAGTGGACGGCACCCCGAAGCTGATCGATCAGGTCGGCGTCCCACCTGTGTCCGTGGGTCGTCATCGTAATCGCCAAGCGCGTCTGTTCGGCAGCGTAGGTGCACACTTCGACCAAGTGTCGATACAGAGTGGGTTCACCGCCACCGAATCCGACGCCGAGGGTGCCAGCCGCATCGAGCTCGGTGATCCATGCACGGAGATGGTCCGGACTGAGCCGGGCGTGGTGCTTGGGTGCATAGCAGTAAGCGCACGCCAGGTCGCATGCGTTGGTCACGGCAATCGACACCTGACGGGGTGCCGGAGACCACCGCTCTTCGGGCACCATCACCTCGTCGACCAGAACGTTCAGGCCACTTGATCGGTCGAAGAAGTGGACGCCGTCAGGCCCCAACCGACACTTCACGCGTTCGCACCCCTCGCTCCTGCGGCCTTCCCATCGGCCGGGTGGTCAGTTTGCCACCGATCCCACGTTTCAGGGTGCGCTGCTTGGGGCGAGCCGCCCTTCAAGAATCGAGAAGACACACAAGAACTGGCGCAACCAGTTCCAGCCGCACCGTGACGTTGTCCGTGATGTCGCTGGCTCATTTCTCGACGCCCAGTCAAGAGCAAGATGGCCGACCGCTGCCGGCGGGTGCAGTCCGCAGGTGCCCTCGGGCCCAGCGACCCCCACCTCGGCCTAAGATCCTGACGTCAAGCTTCGCGCAGAACGTACGGGGTTGGCGCACGTTGCGCTCTTAAGTTGCGTCTATCCGCCGCTAGCCGGGCTGTTCCGTTCGGCCCGAGCGACCCAGCTTCCGATTGGCGAACGGCCGGCGGCCCCACTGAGCGACAAACTGGTCGATGAGCTCCGACTCGACAATCTCCGGAGCCGCCTCGGGCGTCTCCCGCCAAGCCACAAGCAAATCGTCGCTGTCGTCCAACTGCCACAGGTACCGCCCGCCCCAGTGGCCGACGGCTGCACCCGCGCCGTGCCGACGGAACTCCTCGAGCCGCTTCGCGATGCCGCGTTGACCACGAGCGCCCGCAGCCGCCTTGCCTATGTACAACACCCGGGCTCCTCGCACCCAGGCCTCCTCCAGATCCGCCACCGTGACCGAGGGATCCTTGCCCTTGAACCACCCCGCGGGACTTTGTGGCAAGAAACTCGGGATGTCGAGCTGATCACGAAGGACGACATAGACCCCGGCGCCACAAGGAACGGCGGCTTGGGGCAGTTCGGCGAACGGGACGAATCCTTCGAAACCGGATCCTGCCAAGCCCTCCCGCGTCCAGTCCATCCAGCCTGCAACAAACCTGGCTCCGCCCCTGCCATCCCGAGGTGCGTCAAGCCGCCGCGTATCGGACTGAGCCTCCGATCGCCGCGACGGACACCTTCGCGACAGGAAGGCCGGGCAACGCGTGAGGAAGCATCGCAACGGACCTGATCAAGGTAAGCGAATTCCCAACTTGGAAAGTCCATGCCAAGGCTCACGGAGCTATTCGTCGCCGCTTGAGTCGAGTTGCTGCGCGACGTGGCGGGCGAAGTCGGGGTCGGAGTGGATGCGTGCCACGACGTCGTCAGCAATCCGGCTGACGTCGATGGGTCCGTCGTACCCAGTCGGCAATGCCTGCGGGAACTGGACATCGACCCTTGCCGCGTACGCGCTCTCGCCGTTGTCGCCGTACGCGCTGAGCACGTGGTCCATCACGAGCTGCACCTTCGCCGTAAAGACATCGACCGTATAGGGCGTCTCGGGCAGGCCCTGGTCCAGGACCCGACGAATTGTACTGTCGACATCGTTCTTCACGTCGACCTTGCGACGCCAGTCCTGAGCGAGTTTGTCGTGCAGGTGCTCTAGAAGCTTCTTGGCGCTGGCCTTGACCGTCTCGCGCTCGTCGTCATTCAGCACAGGGTCCGGCTGGGTGAGCAGGTCGAAGATCGCGAGCTCTTCGTCTGTCAGGCCCTCACGCGCGGAGCGTTCCTCTTCCGCGGTCAGGGTCCGGGACAGCTCGATCAGGCGGCGTAGGTACTCGTCGATGTTCACGCTGCCGGCGTTGTAGTCATCGATCAGCTGCTCGATCCGCTCGACAAGCTCGTACCTCGTCGGGTTGCGAGTGGCCGAGGCGATGGCTTGCTGGCGCAGCAGCTGGGCGAAGCGGTCGGTCTCCGCTCGCTCACGGCCGGCGAGTCTCGCTGCCAGGCCTTTGAAGTCGATCTGCGAGAGGTCGATCAGGGGGTCGGGCTTGGTGCCCTCAGCGGCGGCCCGGATGACGTACTCCTCGGCGCCCACCGACCTGTCGAGCAACGCGTCAACGGCATCGGTGACGGCGCCTATGTCGGCTTCGGGTGGGCGCGTGACCTCTGCGATACGCTCGGCGACCACCCGGATCGCGGCGACGTTGCGTTGCTGCTTGGCGGCGGTCGGGTCGGGAAGCAGGGCCTTGAAGAGCTTGCGCACCTGACGGGCCTTCTGCTGGAAGTCGTTGCGTGTCTCCTCGTCGACGAGTAGGGCCTCGACCGCGGCGTCGCGTTTGGCGACGTGATCGAATCCCTCGGCGTCGCGCATCGTCGCGAGGTCCACCCCCACGCCGGAGCAGAAGTCGAACGTGTCGGCCACGGCTGCGTCGAGTTCGCCCGCGAGGGCGTCGATGATCTCAATGGGCGACTCGCCGACATTAGCCGCGCCGTAGATCGCGAGGGCCCTCTCCAAGTTCCGGAAGACCCCGACGTAGTCGACGATCAGCCCGTTGTCCTTCTCCGGGAAGACACGGTTCGCGCGCGCAATCGTCTGCATGAGCGTGTGGTTGCGCATCGGACGATCGAGGTAGACGGTCGAGACGCTGGGGGCGTCGAACCCGGTCATCCACATCGCGCACACGAAGACCAGCCGCAGCGGGTCGTCTGCGTCCTTGAACTTCTCGGCGAGATCTTCCCGGTTCACCCGCTCGCGGTGCGGGCGGATGTCGAGGCCGAGGTCGTCGAGCATCTTCAGTTCGTTCTGACTCTGCGAGACCACCACTGCCATGTCGGTGGTCTCCATCAGCTCGATCCGTGAGGCCAACCAGGGGCGCTCGAGCTCCGGCAGCGATTCGTGCTCGGTCCGCAGCTCGGCGAGGTGCTCGGCCCAGGCTTCCTGGACGAGGTTGTACATCCGCACCGCGGCGGCCTTGTCGAGCCCGACATACATCGCTTTGCCGCTGAAGCCGCGTCCGACGAAGTGCGCGACCAGGTCCTTGGCGATGGTCTTCAGCCGCTCCGGTCGAGTCAGCAGCGTGTACTGGGTGCCGAAGGCGCGTGCCAGCTGGCCCTCGGCGTCCTCGTCGAGCTCGGCGTCTTCGAGGAGGTCGTTGAGCTCGTCGGAGAAGTTCTCGTTGACCAGTTGGAGCTCGGGGATGCGGTTCTCGTAGTAGAGCGGGACCGTCGCGCCGTCCTCGATGGCGTCGCGGAAGTTGTAGACGCTGACGTAGTCGCCGAACTGCTCTCGCGTCGCCTGCTCCTCGCCCGCGATCAGCGGGGTGCCGGTGAAGCCCATCATCGAGGCGTTAGGCAGCGCTG
>JBASAN010000108.1:0-2943 GCA_049650625.1 Ornithinimicrobium sp. | reverse complement strand
GCTGCCCTCGTCGCGGGACTGGTCTCGTTGACCGTCGCTGCGTTGGGGATCAGCGTGCGGGCGGCCGATGTCGGCGCCGCAGCGGTGGACGAGCCGCAGTACCTCCTCACGGCAACCAGCCTCAGGGAGGACGGCGACCTGGACATCTCCGACGAACGGGCCGAGGGCCGGGCGGACGCGTACTACGACGGGGTCCTCCCGGTGCAGACGACGGTGCTCGAAGGCGGAGCGCGGATCAGCCCCCACGACCCGTTGCTGCCGCTGCTCCTGGGCCCCGCCGTGGGGTTGGGCGGCTGGGTCGGAGCGAAGATGTTGCTCAGCGTCATGGCGGGGGCGCTGGCGGCAGCCGTGGCCTGGGTCCTCGGCTCCCGGTGGACGATGTCGCCCCCGATGGCCGGCGGGGTCGCCGCGGTGGCCGGGTCGAGTGCGCCGTTGGCCGTCTACGGCAACCAGGTCTACCCGGAGCTGCCGGCGGCGCTGGTGGTGGTCGTGGCGGTCGCGGCGATCATTCCCGCTCGTCTTCTGAAGTCCGGAACCGCACCGGGGCCTGACGCGGGTTGGTCCCCGGTTCGCGCGATAGCCCTCGTCCTGGCGGTGACCGCGTTGCCGTGGTTGGCCGTCAAGTACGTGCTGGTCGCGGCAGCTCTGACCGCTGTGGCCCTGCTGCGGATGCGGGTCGCCCAGCCGCGGATGGCAGGCCTCGTCGCCGGCGCCCTCGTCCTTTCCGGCGCCATCTGGCTGGGAGCGCACCGGCTTCTGTACGGCGGGTGGACGGCCTACAGCACCGGTGACCATTTCCAGGGGTCGGGCGAGTTCGGTGCGGTCGGCTTCGCCCCTGACTATCTCGGGCGAAGCACCCGGCTGATCGGACTGCTGGTCGACCGGGACTACGGGCTGGTCGCGTGGCAGCCCGCCTGGCTCATAGTGCTCCCTGCGCTCGGAGTGCTCTGGGGGGCCCATCGAAACCACCGAACCATCCCGGGCGACCAAGCGAAAACCGCCGCTACGCCGTCCGACCTCGCGGTCCTCACCGTGCCGTTGCTTGCCGGATGGTTCACCGCTGTGTTCGTCGCGCTGACCATGCACGGCTTCTGGTGGCCCGGTCGTCAGCTCGTGGTGGTGCTGCCGCTGGCCGCCATGCTCATCGCGCTGGCCCTGTCCCACCCCGACCTCCGTCGGCGTCGCGTCGTCCTCGGGGTCACCGGGGCGCTCGCGGTCGGCGGTATAGCGGTGCAGGCTTGGGTGCTCGTGGCTGGCCACGCCGGAGCTCTGACCTGGGTCGGTGCGCCGAACGTCCAGCCGCCGCCACCCCTGGACCGTGTGCGCGCCGCCCTGCCGGACTACCGGGAACTCGGGCTGCAATCCTGGTCGTTGCACGCCGTGTGGGTGTGCGTTGCTCTTGTCCTGCTCCTTGGCGGCTGGCTCCTCGGCCGCCACACCCCAGACTCAGCACCCGGAGTCGACACTCACCCGAAGGACTCCACTCGATGACCCTGCGCCGCTCCTCCACGCGCCAGCCTCGCCCTGCGTTCCGCACCCTCACGCTGGGCGCCTTGGCGGGCGCTCTTGCGCTGACGGCCACCGGCTGTGCCGGAGGCGAGGACAACGTGGTGCGGGTCTACTCGGCCCGGCACTACCAACTGGAGCAGGCCTTCGAGAAGTTCAACGAGGAGACCGGGATCAAGGTCGAGTTCCTCTTCGGCTCCGACGCCGAGCTGCGCGAGAAGATCGAGGCCGAGGGGGAGGACACCCAGGCCGATGTCTACATGACCGTCGACGCCGGGAACCTGGCGAACGCCGCCGAGGAGGGGATCTTCGCTCCGTTGCAGTCCGAGATCCTCGACGAGGCGGTGCCTGCAGGTCTGCGCGACCCGCAGGACCGCTGGTTCGGGCTGGCTCAGCGGGCTCGCACCATCGTCTATTCCCCCGAGCGGGTCGACCCCAGCGAGCTGTCGACCTACGAGGAGCTGGCCGACCCGCGCTGGAAGGACCGGCTGTGTCTGCGCCAGTCCACTGCCACCTACACCCAGTCCTTGGTTGCCTCGATGATCGCGGCCGATGGCGAGGCGAAGACCGAAGAGGTCGTCAGCGGGTGGGCCGACAACGCCGAGATCTTCAGCAACGACGTCGAGATCATCGACAACATCGCCAGCGGCAACTGTGACGTCGGCATCGTCAACCACTACTACCTGGCCCAGAAGCTCGCCGACGAGCCGGACCTGCCCGTGGAGCTCTTCTGGGCCAACCAGGACACCACCGGGGTGCACGTCAACATCTCCGGGGCCGGCGTGACCGCCAACGCGGACGACCCCGAGCTGGCCCAGGAACTGCTGGAGTGGCTGGCCACCGACGGTCAGGAGGAGTTCGTGAGCGACAACTACGAGTTCCCGGTCAACGACGACGTCGAGCCGGTGCCGCTCATCGCGGACTTCGGGCCCTTCAAGGCCCAGGACATCGACGCCGTGGCCTACGGCGAGCTGAACGCGGCGGCCGTGCAGCTGATGGCTCGAGCGGGCTACAAGTGAGCGCGGCCACCCACCCTGCCCCGCCCGGGACCGACGGGTCGTCAGCGCCGCTGCCGCGCGGCCCTTCCTCGACCCGACGAGACCTGGGTCGGGGCAAGCGGGCGAAGAACACCGCCGGCGACGGGCGCCGTCCCTGGCAGCTCGTGGTGCTGGCCCTCGCAGTGCTCACCACCGTGCCGGTCCTGCTGGTGGTCGGCTCGCTGCTGACCCCGGACGCGGCGACCTGGGGCTTCCTGGTGGACCTGGGACTCACGTCCATGGTGCTGACCACGCTGGCGTTGGTGCTCGTGGTGGTGACCGGCAGCATCGTGATGGGTGCCGGGCTGGCCTGGCTGGTCGGCCGGTATCGCTTCCCCGGCCAGCGCTGGTTCTCCTGGCTGCTCGTCCTCCCCCTGGCCGTGCCGGCCTACGTCATGGG
>JBASAN010000107.1:0-6958 GCA_049650625.1 Ornithinimicrobium sp. | reverse complement strand
GGGTCGGGAAACCAAGCGGGAGACCTGGATGGCCACGAGAGACCAGATCTGCGCCCGGGCCGAGGACGGGTACCCCGAGGTCGAGGACGACGAGCGTCGTGAGTTCCTTGAGCAGTCCGCGCAGGAGAACTGTGTCGAGGGCGGGCAGTATCGCGCGGGCGACGCGGTCAACTTCGCGATCGGCCAGGGGGATACGGCCGTCACCCCCGTCCAGCTGGCGACGGCCTACGCCGCGATCGCGAACGGCGGCACGCTGTGGACCCCCCAGGTCGCGGCCGGGACCCAACGGGCCGACGGCACGGTCGTGGAGACGTTCGACCCGGTCGCGCGCGGCCGGACCTTCCTGCAGCCCGACACGCTGAAGATCGTGCGTGACGGGCTGGCCGGGGTGAACACCGACGGCACCGGTGCCCCCGCCTTCACCGGGTTCGATCTGGAGGCGTACCCCGTGGCGGGCAAGACCGGCTCGGCCGAGAAGCTGGGCGCTCGGTCCACCGCCTGGTACGCCTCCTACGGGCCGACTACCGATCCGGAGTATGCGGTCGTGGTCGTCGTCGACGAAGGGGGCATCGGTGGCGAGGTGGCCGCCCCCGCAGCTCGTCAGATCTGGGATCTCCTGGCGACGCGCTAGCTCACCGTGATGACCGGTACACGGGCTCACACAGGACCACGACGAGGCGGGGTTCAGCAGCGGCGCTGTTGCGGCAACGTCGGTGAAACACGCTGCTCGGTAAGGTTCATGCCGTGACCCAGGACCCGATCAGCCCAGAGTTGCGCGCCGACGTGCGCCGCGTGTCCACCTTGCTCGGCCAGTCCTTGGTCCGGCACCACGGCCAGGCCCTGCTCGACCAGGTCGAGCACGTGCGGATGCAGACCAAGGAGAGTAAGTCCGGCAACGCCGATGCGGCCGAGTCGGTCAAGAAGCTCCTTGCCGACCTGCCGCTGGACCAGGCCACCGATCTCGTCCGGGCCTTCGCCGCCTACTTCCACCTCGCCAACGCGGCCGAGCAGGTGCACCGGGTCCGCGGGCTGAACGAGCGACCCGAGGCCAAGGGATGGCTAGCGGCCACGGTGAGCGACGTGGTCGACACCCTGGGCTCGGAGACGCTCGCGAAGAGCATAGGCGAGCTCGACGTGCGTCCCGTCTTCACCGCGCACCCCACCGAGGCCAGCCGTCGCTCCGTGCTCACCAAGATCCGCCACCTCTGTGACGAGCTGGCCCGCACGACCGCTGCGGACTCGATCGCGCGTCGCCGCCAGGACCGTGCGCTGGCCGAGCTGATCGACCTGATCTGGCAGACCGACGAGCTGCGCACCAACCGGCCGACGCCGATGGACGAGGCGCGCAACGCCATGTACTACCTGGATGAGGTCCTGCTGCGCACGATGCCGCAGCTGCTCGGTGAGTTCGCCGACCTTCTCGGTGAGCACGGTGTCACGATGGACCCCTCGCACACCCCTGTCCGTTTCGGTTCCTGGATCGGCGGCGACCGCGACGGCAACCCCTTCGTGACCCCGGCGATGACCCGGGACATCCTCGCGCTGCACCACCAGCACGCCATCAAGGTCGCACTCGGGCTGGTCGACGTGCTGACCTCGCAGATCTCCAGCTCCACGGTCATCGTGGAGGTCGACCCGGCGATGCAGGCCTCCCTCGACGAGGACCTCGAGCACCTTCCCGGGCTCGACCCGCGCGTCAAGGTGCTGAATGCGGCCGAGCCCTATCGACTGAAGCTGACCTGCGTGAAGGCCAAGCTGTTGAACACGCGGCGCCGGGTCGACGCCGACGCCCCCCACGAGCCCGGCCGTGACTACGCCAGCGCTGCTGAGCTGGTCGCTGACCTCACCGTGGTCGCAGACTCCCTGCGGAAGAACGGAGGCAGTCTGATCGCCGACGGGCGGATGGCTCAGGCCATCCAGACCCTCGCGGGGACAGGTCTGCACCTGGCGACCTTGGATGTGCGTGAGCACGCCGAGAAGCACCACGAGTTCCTGGCCGACGTGCTCGACGGCCTCGGCCACCTCAAGGCGCCGTATGCCGATCTGAACCGCGATGAGCGGATGCGTGTGCTCACCCACGAGCTGGCTTCCCAGCGGCCGCTGCTGGGCCCGGCCGCCGAGCGGCCCCAGACCCTGGCGGTCTTCGACGAGATCCGGCGTGCGCTGGCGACCTACGGCCCCGACGTCATCGAGACCTACATCATCTCGATGACCCAGGGCGCCGACGATGTGATGGCGGCCGCGGTGCTGGCCCGGGAGGCCGGACTCGTCGACATCCACGGGAAGGCCGACGGCACCGGGGCGTTCGCCAATATCGGGTTCGCCCCACTGTTGGAGACCATCGACGAGCTGCGCGCCGCTGCCGCGCTGGTCGACACCTTGCTCAGCGACACCGCATACCGCAAGGTCGTGCGCCTGCGCGGAGACGTGCAGGAAGTGATGCTGGGCTACTCGGACTCCAACAAGCAGGCCGGCGTGATGACCAGTCAGTGGGGTATCCACCAAGCCCAACGGGCGCTGCGCGACGTCGCGGCCAAGCACGGGGTCCGGCTGCGGTTGTTCCACGGGCGAGGCGGGTCGGTGGGCAGGGGTGGCGGTCCGACCTACGAGGCGATCCTGGCTCAGCCGTACGGCGTGCTGGAGGGTGAGATCAAGTTCACCGAGCAGGGTGAGGTCATCTCCGACAAGTACTCGCTGCCGGCGCTGGCCCACGAGAACCTCGAGTTGTCCCTGGCGGCCGTGTTGCGAGCCAGCACCCTGCATACCGAGCCGCGCAACCCGGCCGAGCAGATCGCGCAGTGGGACGAGGTCATGAACGTGGCCAGTGACGCCGCCTTCGCGGCCTACCGCACACTCATCGACGACCCGGATCTGCCGGCCTACTTCGTTGCGGCCACCCCGGTCGACCAGCTGGGGGCGCTGAACATCGGCTCACGTCCCAGCAAACGCCCGGACTCCGACCAGGGCCTGGAGGGGCTGCGGGCGATCCCGTGGGTCTTCGGTTGGACGCAGACCCGTCAGATCGTTCCTGGCTGGTTCGGCGTCGGGTCAGGGCTGAAGGCGGCCCGCGAGGCCGGGCACGGAGAAGCGCTCGAAGCGATGCTGGCCGAGTGGCAGTTCTTCGGCGCCCTGATCTCCAACGTCGAGATGACCGTGACCAAGACGGACCTGGGCATCGCGGCCCACTACGTGGACACCCTGGTCCCCCCGGAGCTGCGGCACATCTTCGAGGTGATCCAGGCCGAGTTCAAGCTCACCCTCAGTGAGCTGCAGCGGCTGACCGGCCTGGATGACGTGTTGGACGACCAGCCGACGTTGCAACGCTCGCTGGCTGTCCGTGACCAGTACCTCGACCCCATCTCCTACCTACAGGTCGAGCTGCTTCGGCGGCTCCGGGCCGAGGGAGAGGTGGCCGACGAGCGCCAGCTCCAACGGGCGCTGCTGATTACCGTCAACGGCGTGTCGGCCGGACTGCGCAACACCGGCTGAGCCGCCCGGGAGGGCGCAGGACAGAATGAGCCCATGCCCGAAGGTCACACGATCCATGCCCTGGCGCGCGATCTCGGGAACGCGTTCATCGGCACGGCGCCCATGGTCAGCAGCCCCCAGCTGCGCTTCGCGGACGGCGCGGCTCTGCTCGACGGCCATACGGTCGCTCGCGCTGATGCCTGGGGGAAGCATCTCTTCGTCGACTTCGTCCCCGAGCTGCGTCTGCATGTGCACCTCGGGTTGATCGGTAAGTTCTCCGTTTCCGCCATCCCGGACGCACAGTCGGTGCCACCCGTGCGCGGTCAGGTCCGGCTGCGACTGGAGACCGAGACCCACGTCGCCGATCTGCGAGGTCCGATCATCTGCGCCGTCCTCACGCCGGATGAGGTCACGGCGGTCGTCCTGCGCCAAGGGCCCGACCCGCTGCGAGCCGGGGAAGCGGACCCCGACCGGGCGTGGGCGATGATCCATCGCTCCAAGCGCAGCATCGCCGAGCTGCTGATGGACCAGAAGGTGCTGGCGGGGGTCGGCAACGTCTACCGCAGCGAGGTGCTCTTCCGCCACCGGGTCGGGCCGATGTTCGCCGGCACCCGCATCAAGCGCTCGACCTGGACCGCGATGTGGGACGACCTGGTGGAGCTGATGCCATTGGGCGTGGCCACGGGGCGGATCGTCACCGACGAGGGACAGGTGGCCAAGGTGCTCGACCAGATCTCCCGCGGATTGGCGCCGCGGCCTGGTGCCCGGCGGTACTACGCATACAAACGCACCGGTCAGCCGTGTCGGCGCTGTGGGTCGACGATCCGCACGGCGGTGGTCGCGGGACGCAACCTGTTTTGGTGCGCCAACTGCCAGCGCCGCACGTAGCGCTCAGCGGTTGTAGGCCTCCACGCGCAGGGTGTAGGCGCCGAGGTCCGGGTCATCAGCCGACCCGAGGATCATCTGGAGCAGGTTACGCGGCGTGGGGTAGTCCGGGCCGAGCGCCTCCAGGTACTCACGGTGGGCCTCCAGCGAGGCCACGGCGTCCTCGAAGGTCTCGCTGACGTCGACCGTGTGGGAGGAGTGTGTGGAGCCGGCGAAACCGAGCAGCTTGACCCCGGACCACGGGTCGAGGCCGTCGTCCATCAGGTCGGTGAACAGCCATCGGTTGCCCGCGTCCGCGCAGGCGTCCAACGTGGCCAGCCCCACCGCCCGGTGGTCCGCCTGGTTCAGCCCACCACCGGAGAAGGTCTCCCGGTGGGTCAGGGCGAACACCGCGTCCGGCCGAGCACGGCGGATCTGCGCAGCGATCGCACGTCGCAGGGGGAGTCCGTACTCCACCGCGCCGTCCGGCATACCCAGGAACACGACCTCCTCGACGCCGACCCGCGCCGCGCCCTCGCGCTCTTCCTGCTCGCGCAGCGGGCCCGCCTCGACCGGAGGTATGCCGTCGATGCCTGCTTCTCCGCTGGTCGCCAGGAGGTAGGTCACCTTCTTGCCCTGCTTGGTCCACCGCGCGATGGCCGCCGCGAGACCGTACTCCAGGTCATCGGGGTGGGCGGCCACGCACAGGGCGCTCTCCCAATCTTCGTTCAAGGTGTCGAGGCTCATGTCGATAGCCTCCCACGCTGGCCCTCGTCACCCCCAGCCCCGAAGGCGACCTCCAGCGCTATATACGACGCTGGGAGTGCTACTCGGTGGCTGGGGGTGCGTGATTAGGGGCCAGGGGTGGGCGCTGATACATTCAGGGGTGCCGTTTGAACGGCCGCGGATCGAGAGTGCCCTGGTGGATCTGCCCAGGCGCGCCGCGCAACGAGACCCCAAGGAGAGCAATGCCCCTAGATGTAGCCGTGAAGAAGACGATCATGGACGAGTACGGCACGAGCGAGGGCGACACCGGCTCTCCCGAGGTGCAGGTCGCGTTGCTGACCCAGCGCATCCGTGACCTCACCGAGCACTCCCGCCAGCACAAGCACGACCACCACAGCCGTCGTGGACTGCTGCTGTTGGTCGGCAAGCGCAAGCGCCTCCTGCGCTACCTCGCCGACACCGACATCGAGCGTTACCGGTCGCTGATCAAGCGCCTCGGCCTACGCCGCTGAATTTCGCCTAGGAGCGACTCCCGACACGTCGGGGGTCGCTCCTACGCGTATGTCGGCACCTCGCTCCGCGAGCGCCGACACGTGAGAACAGCCGGGCACAACGACGATGCCCCGCGCTGAGCACAACAGACAAGGAGGACCCATGGAGGGTCCAGAAATCACCGCCGCCGAAGCCGTCATCGACAATGGCACCTTCGGCACCCGCACCGTGCGCTTCGAGACCGGACGGTTGGCCGCTCAGGCTGCCGGTTCCGTCACGGCCTACCTCGATGACGACACCATGCTGCTGTCGACCACCACGGCCGGCAAGCACCCCAAAGATCACTTCGACTTCTTCCCGCTGACGGTCGACGTGGAGGAGCGGATGTATGCCGTGGGCAAGATCCCCGGCAGCTTCTTCCGCCGCGAGGGTCGCCCCTCGACCGAAGCCATCCTGACCTGTCGGTTGATCGACCGCCCGCTGCGCCCGAGCTTCGTCTCCGGTCTGCGCAACGAGGTGCAGGTCGTCATCTCGGTCCTTTCGCTGGACCCCGACCACCAGTACGACGTCGTGGCCATCAACGCCGCGTCCGCGTCGACCCAGATCTCCGGCCTGCCGTTCAGCGGTCCCATCGGCGCCACCCGCGTGTCGCTGATCGATGGCCAGTGGGTTGCCTTCCC
The DNA here is from genome assembly GCA_049650625.1 of Ornithinimicrobium sp. Taxonomy (GTDB): domain Bacteria; phylum Actinomycetota; class Actinomycetes; order Actinomycetales; family Dermatophilaceae; genus Ornithinicoccus. The sequence continues at coordinate 728 of JBASAN010000107.1, read as the reverse complement.
GAACTTCAGCGATGCTGCGCGTTCCACCTTCGACATGGTCGTCGCCGGCCGTGTCGTCGGCCAGGACGCCGAGGGCAAGGATGACGTCGCGATCATGATGGTCGAGGCGGAAGCCACCGAAGCCACCTGGGACCTCGTGAACACGATGGGCCAGCAGGCGCCGACCGAAGAGGTCGTCGCCGAGGGCCTGGAAGCCTCCAAGAAGTTCATCGCCGTGCTGTGCGCCGCTCAGGCCGAGCTCGCCGGCAACGCCGCCAAGGAGACGCAGGACTTCCCGCGCTTCCTGGACTATGAGGACGACGCCGTGGCCGCGGTCGAGGCACAGGTCAGTGACGCGCTGACCTCGGCCCTGCAGATCGGTGGCAAGGCCGAGCGCGAGGACAAGATCGACGAGATCAAGAAGTCGATGACGGAGTCTTTGGCCGGGTCCGAGGACTCCGCCGGTGAGTTCGCCGGGCGCGAGAAGGAGCTCTCGGCGGCCTATCGAGCCGTCCAGAAGAAGCTCATCCGCCAGCGCATCCTGCGCGACAACGTACGCATCGACGGCCGCGGTCTGGCCGATATCCGCGCCCTGTCCGCTGAGGTCGAGGTCATCCCGCGCGCCCACGGCTCGGCGATCTTCGAGCGCGGCGAGACCCAGATCATGGGTGTCACCACGCTGAACATGCTGCGTATGGAGCAGATGCTGGACACACTGTCCCCGGTGTCGCGCAAGCGCTACATGCACA
>JBASAN010000106.1:0-1710 GCA_049650625.1 Ornithinimicrobium sp. | reverse complement strand
GGCCGCCGCGCTGCGGGCCGAGGCCGACAGGCTGCTCGCGGGAGGTGAGGCAGGTGCCTACGCCGCTGCCCGAGTACCGCTTCGCCAACGGCGATCCCCGGGAAGGCTCGACTAAGTCCCCCGCCGCCACGCCGGAGTCATCACCGGTGCGGCGGCGGGCCGACCTCGGGCACGTTTGGCTGGGCGACGGTGCCGCTGGACCCGGACAACCCCAAGCGCGGCAAGGTGGTCGCCCAGGACCCGGCGACGATCGGCTGGGTCCGGGCGATGGTCGAGCGCACTCAGTCCGGGGCGGCGGTTTACTCCACCTCGCAGTGGCTCACCGAGCAAGGGCTGAGGCCCCCGGCAGGCAAGTCCAGCACCTTCCGGTCGTCGACGGTCGAGCGGATCCTGCGGCACCCGATCCTCTGCGGACAGATCCCGTTCCACGGCAACGTCGGCTCGCGGACCCGCGGCGCGGACGTGCTGCGCGGCGAACGGTCTCCCGGTCGTGTACTCCGAGCTGGCCGTCATGGAGGTCGACGCCTGGCGCCGAATGGTCAAGGCGCTGGACGAGCGGATGTCGGCGCAGGCGCGGACTCGGGACCAGCGGGCGAAGACGTCGAGCCTCCGCAGTGGCCTCATGACCTGCGCTCACTGCGTCGGCCAGCGGGGCACCACCCAGGGCCGTGAGTCCTACTCGTGCCCGAAGTGCAGCCAGACCATTAGCAACTTCGGGAACGTCCTGGTCGCGGAGTTCCTACGCCAGTAGGGCGAGCACACCTGCGCTGGCGGCGAGTCGAGGTCGTCCACCAGGGCGGCGCCGCGGTGCTGCCCGAGGTCGAACGGCGGCTGGACGAACTCGACCGGCTGATCCGCGACGCGTCGTCGCGGGAGGCGCGTGCCGCGCTGCAGGCCCCGCAGGGCAGCTTGCTCTACCTGCGCGACGAGAAGCGGGCCGAGGTGCCGCGGGTCGAGTACACCCAGGAGGGCACCGACCGCACCTTCCGCGAGGACTGCGAGGCCGCGAGCACAGTTGAGTAGCGCCGAGCCGTGCTGGACGACGCAGTCGGCTGCGTCACCGTCACGCGCGCAGCGCCTGGGCGGCGCTCGGCCGCGCAGCTCGTGGCCCGCTTGGAGATCGACTGGAGGGGTTAGACCGGTCCGGTCCCGATGCCGGACGAGACCTGGGTGGCCTAACGGGCCGCGCAGTCAGAGGGGCCCGGCGGGGAAACGCGCTTGTCGCGGGGGGCGGGCGGTTGTCGTCGTGGTGACATAGCCTCACGCAGCATGACAGCGGAGACAGTGATGGTCCTCTTGACGGGCGTGTCGATCGTGGCGGCGGCGATCTCGATCGCGGTGGCGCGCGGCGCTCGGGATGAAGCTAACAGGGCCAATCTTCTATCGACTGCTGCGAACAGCATCGCCCGCGACGCGAATAAACTGGCGGAGGACAGCAACTTGGTTGCGAAGGACGCTGTTGAGACGGTCGCTCAGTCCAACCGGATGTATTCGGAGGCCAATGCGATTGCGAGGGCCGCAGCCGACACGGCCCGCAACGTGCCTATCGAGGTTGCGTGGGACGAGGCGCTCGTCGCCATCGCTGCATTGCAGACCGCCAACCCGGCTGACCCGAAGGAGCAAGTGGGGCCGTTGCTGACGGCGCTGAGAACGCGGATCTTCCTGCTCATCGACCGCTTGGACTGGGATGGCTTCGGTGACTGGATCGCG
>JBASAN010000105.1:0-13163 GCA_049650625.1 Ornithinimicrobium sp. | reverse complement strand
GGAGCAGATCGCGCAGAGCGCGTCCATCTCCGCGGCCGACACCGAGATCGGCCAGATGATCGCCGAGGCGATGGACAAGGTCGGCAACGAGGGTGTCATCACGGTCGAGGAGTCCAACACCTTCGGCCTGGAGCTCGAGCTGACCGAGGGCATGCGGTTCGACAAGGGCTACATCTCGCCGTACTTCGTCACCGACACCGACAGCATGGAAGCCGTGCTGGACGACCCCTACGTGTTGATCATCAACTCCAAGATCAGCGCCATCAAGGACATCGTCCCGCTGCTGGACAAGGTGATCCAGTCCGGCAAGCCGCTGGCGATCATCGCCGAGGACGTCGACGGGGAAGCCCTCGCGACGATGGTGCTGAACAAGCTCCGTGGTCACCTCAAGGTGCTGGCCGTCAAGGCCCCCGGGTTCGGCGACCGCCGCAAGGCCATGCTCGGCGACATTGCCGTGCTGACCGGTGGTCAGGTCATCTCCGAGGAGGTCGGCCTCAAGTTGGAGACCGCCGAGTTGGACATGCTGGGCAAGGCGCGCAAGGTCGTCTCCAGCAAGGACGAGACCACGATCGTCGAGGGCGCCGGTGAGGCTGACGCCATCTCGGGCCGGGTCAACCAGATCCGCAAGGAGATCGACAACTCCGACTCCGACTACGACCGCGAGAAGCTGCAGGAGCGCCTGGCCAAGCTGGCCGGTGGCGTAGCGGTCATCAAGGCCGGAGCGGCGACCGAGGTCGAGCTGAAGGAGCGCAAGCACCGCATCGAAGATGCCGTGCGCAACGCCAAGGCTGCCGTCGAAGAGGGCATCGTCGCCGGTGGTGGCGTGGCTCTGATCCAGGCCGCGACCGCCTTCGACTCGCTGAACCTGACCGGTGACGAGGCCACGGGCGCCAACATCGTCAAGGTCGCTGTGGAGGCGCCGTTGAAGCAGATTGCCATCAACGGTGGTCTGGAAGGCGGAGTCGTGGCCGAGAAGGTCCGCAACCTGCCTGCCGGCCATGGCCTGAACGCGGCCACCGGCGAGTACGGCGACATGCTGGCCTTCGGTGTCGCCGACCCGGTGAAGGTGACGCGCTCTGCCCTGCAGAACGCAGCCTCCATCGCGGCGTTGTTCCTGACGACCGAGGCCGTCATCGCCGACAAGCCGGAGAAGGCTCCGGCCATGCCGGCCGGTGGCGACGGTGGCATGGGCGGCATGGACTTCTGATCCATCGCTGCAGCTGATCCGCTGCGACAACGACTGACGGGACGGCCCTTTTCGGGGTCGTCCCGTCCGTCGTTCCGCAGGCAAGGTCGGGGGGATAGGGTCGGTCCTTGTGACGATCTGGGTTGATCCGGCGGTATGGCCCGCCCACGGTCATCTGTGGTCCCACGTCATCAGCGACGTGTCGCTCGCCGAGCTGCACGACTTCGCGCGACGGGCCGGCATACCCGCTCGGTCCTTCGAGGGTGACCACTACGACGTCCCCGCGCAGCGGCTCGACGACGTCATCGCAGCGGGCGCAACCGCCACCAGCGGTCGGGACGTTGCCCGGCGGCTAGCGATGAGTGGGCTGCGGTTCCGCAAGCGCAAGGGTGAGCGGCCGCTCGGACGGTTCGACGACGCGCTCGTGGCGGTGGGCGGACCACACACGTTGGACATCATCGCCTCCCCGCTGGAACCCCTTCCCACCGCGGGCGCGGCGGTCCTGCTGGTCAGCGACGGGAAGTCCATGGTCTTGGTGCGTAACGGCTCCCGGCCGGGTTGGGCGCCGCCAGGGGGCAAACGCGACGAGGGGGAGACGGTCCGGCAGGCGGCGGCGCGCGAGCTTCTGGAGGAGACCGGCCTGCGGTTCGAGGCCACGGCCCTGCAGCCGGTCGGCTACGAACGCATCAGCATCGCGGCCGGGGAGTCGCGCAGCCCGTGGAACGACGGTCCCAACTACATCGCGGTGTTCGCGACACCGGTTCGACCACAGGAGCCGGTAGCCACCCAGGCACCCGACGTGCTCGAAGCGCGATGGTTCACCTTCGCCGACGCAGCTGGAGAGTGCGGGCAAGAGCCGTGGTGGCTCGTGGTGCAGCACTGGTTGGACAGCGCGCCCGACTAGTCCCTCAGCTCAGCGCGGCGATCTCGGTGCTCAGGTTGGACCGTGCCCGTTCTTGCCACATCCGTCGGGCGTGGGCTGTCCGATAGATGTCGGGGCGGTCGGCGAACCCCCGTAAGATGTGTCGCCGGCCGGCCGCGAAGAGCTCGGCCGGCACGTGCGCGAACTCGTCGCGGACCTGGCGGGCGTACTCCCGGTAGCGCGGCGGGGGCGCAGACAGGATCCAGAGGTCGATGTCGTGGAAGGCCTCCAGCAGACCCGGGTCGAGCACCTCGGCTCCCGCGGCCCCGGGCACCTGGTGGTCCACCGTCATCAGCACGAGGGCCTCCACCGCATCGATGTCGGACGTCTCGGCTCCCAGCCGGTGAAGGTGGTCCCGAGCCAGGGTGGCGCTGCGCTGCTCGTTGCTGCCCGGAGTAGCCCGCGGGTCGTAACTCACGTCGTGGAACCAGATGGCCATCCGAGCCACCGTCAAGGCGCGAGGGGCCAGTGCCACGCCGTGGCGCGCAAGCTCCCCCAGCGCCGCCAACATCTCGGCGACGTGCCGCAGCGAGTGGTAGGCCCGGTGCGGCTCTGTCCAGCTGCGGATGATGAACAGCCCCTCCGCGTCCCACAGGGCTGCGCCGGCCTCGGGGGCGATCGCGGCGATGTCGCTGCGCCACTGCGCGCGAGCGTCCGCAATCGCCCAGGGAGCCGGTGAGGTCATGTCGGGGGAGCCTGAGCCTTCGGCCCGGCGTTGCTGCTGCGGGTGGACCAGAGCTCGCGCAGCCGAGGGTCGCCCTGGGCCAGTGGGGTCTGCGCGATCTGCCCGTCGACGCCCACCACGCAGAGGTGGGTGACCAGGGGCCCCTCGGGTTGTGCGGTGACGTCGCCGATCTGGTCCCAGGTCCAGGACCACCCGGGGCTGAAACCCGTCTGAACCGTGATGCCCTGCCCGTCGACCATCACCCATTGTCGGCGGGTGCGCAGGGCCATCACAATTCCGAAGGTGGCCCAGGCGACGCCGAACGGCCACACCCAGAAGCTCGCGCCGTCGACGAGGCTGCTGACGATCCACAGACCCGCGATCACCGTCTGGGCGCCCCAGATCGTTGCGACCAGGGTGCTGGCGCGGGGGCGGAGCTTCTCGGGTTGCATGGCACCTTCTTCGGGGGTGCTCAGTTGAACGACACGGCTCCCTTGGCGCTGGCCGAGAGGTCGCTGGCCAGGCCCTTGGTGCCGCTGGAGATGTCGCTGGCGAGATCCTTGGCTGAGCCCTTCGCGCTCTTGGCGGCCGACTTCGCTGCCCCGAGTGCGCTCTGCATCACCAGGGTGGCTCCGACCCCGACCAGCCAGGAGTCCTTGGCGATCGCCAGGCCCTGCGGCGTGGGACGGATGCTGTTCTCCTGGCGCAGGCCGGGGACCTGCCAGTAGAGCCCGAGGAGCGATGCTCCGAAGCCCGCGAGCGCGGTCCCGGCCACTCCGGAGGGGACCTTGGGCAGCAGCAACGCGGTGCCCAAGGCGATCTCGCCGTAGGCCAAGAGCTCGGTGAAGTCCTTGGGCTTGATGTTCTTGAACATCGGGTAGGCCGTGGAAGCCATCCCGTGGACCCCTTCAGCAGTCTCCTCGTCGGCACCGAGCTTGCTGATGCCCGAGTTGAGGATGAAAGCCCCGGTGGTCAGGCGAAGCGGGATGTGAGTGGGATGCATGAAGACTCCTGAGGGTCGAGAGGAAACACCGGATGAGATACCGACAACATCGAACCACAGGCGGTGGCTCTTATCCGCACCGTCGGGTGGTTTCAGCTTCCATCGTCGGGTCGCGTGTCCAGCGTGACGCTCACGCTGTCCTGCTTCCCGTCCCGGATGTAGCCGATCGTGGTCTTCGACCCCGAGGTCCGCTCACGAACCTGGGCGACCAATGCCGTGGAGCTGGGCACCCGCTCCCCGTCGATGGTGACGATGACGTCTCCGCTGCTGAGCCCGGCTGCCTCAGCGGGTGACCCCGGCTCCACTCCGGAGATCTCGGCGCCGGTGAGGGTCGCACCGTCGACGGTGTCCTCCCCTTCGGTCAGCCCCACCCCGAGGAAGGCATGCTCGGCGACGCCGGACTGGATGAGCTGGTCCACGATGCTCGTGGTCACCGTCATCGGAATGGCGAAGCCGATACCGATACTGCCGCTCTGGCCGCTGCCGCCGGTGGGCAGAGAGGCGATGGCGGAGTTGATGCCGATGAGACGGCCGTTGGCGTCGACCAAGGCGCCGCCGGAGTTGCCGGGGTTGATGGCAGCACTGGTCTGGATCGCGTTGGTCACTGCGGCGCTGCCCGGGTCGTTGGCCGACAACGGGGCCGTGCTCACCGGTCGGTCCAGGGCGCTGACGATGCCGGTGGTCACGGTCCCCGACAGGCCCAGCGGGTTGCCGATGGCCATCACCGGGTCACCGACGGTCAGCCCCTGGTCGTCACCGATCGCGATGGGCGCCAGGTCCGAGGGCGCGTCCTGGACCTGCAGCACGGCCAGGTCGGTGGAGGGGTCGGACCCCGTCACCTCGGCGGGATAGCTGCGGCCGTCACTGAGGGTCACGCGCACCTCCTGGCCGCCTTCGACCACGTGCGCGTTGGTGACGATGTGTCCCTGGTCGTCCCAGATCACACCGGAGCCCTCACCACCCCCGTTGGCGGTCCGGACCTGGATCGACACCACGCTGGGCGAGACCGTATCGGCGACCGAGCCCCAGTCCAGTCCGTCGACGAGGGAGGCGGGCGTGGCATTGGCGTCAGCGGGGTTGGCGTCCGCTTCGACGCCTCCGTTGGCGGAGGTGACGACCGGACCGTCGGCGGTGGTGGCGACCACGCCGTAGGTGCCGCCCGCCGCGAGCACGGCAGAGAGCAGGCCGACGGCACTGAGTTCCGCCAGGCGTGTGCGCCGGCCGGTCGAAGTCACGGACATGAGTTCCTCCAAGGATGCAAGTGGGTGGTGATGCGTGGGCCACCTGGCCACTGTCCTTATGAGACACCCTCGGGATATGCGGTTCCTGACGTTTGACTGTGCGTTGGCTGGACGCGACTCAGCGGCGTATCTCGGCGTCAGGCTCCTCGATGTCGTGACGGTCCGCGTCAGGCTCCTCCAGGGACTCATCCCGATCAGCGTGGGACCGCGACTGAAGCGGCAGCTCGACCCGGAAGGTGGCCCCGCCACCGGCGGTCGGGGTATGCCGAACCGTCCCGCCGTGACGAGCCACGATCGTGGCGACGATGGCAAGTCCCAGCCCACTGCCGCCACGTTCCCGAGTCCGCCCGGCATCCGCGCGGTAGAAGCGTTCGAACACCCGCTCGGCACTGGCCGGATCGATGCCCTCGCCGTGGTCGCGGACTTCGACCACGCAGCGCGCGGACTCCACGCCGAGGGCCACCTCGATGTCGGTGCCTTCGGGGGTATGCGCCATCGCGTTGGCCACCAGGTTGGTCAGAACCTGTCGCAGCGCGCCGTCGTCCCCCAGCGCCACGGGACGTCCGGACCCGGCGCCCAGCGGCACCAGGTGCACGGCGCGGTCGGGGGCACGGACCCGGGCGTCCTGGACCACGTCGGAGCTCAGCACCGTCAGATCCACCGGCTCGCTGGCCAGCTGGCCGGTGCTGTCCCACCGGGTCAGCAGCAACAGCGACTCGACCAGCCGGGTCATCCGGGTGGCCTCGTTCTCGATCCGTCGCATCGCCGCGGCCACGTCCTCGGGTTCGCGCACCCCGCCGACCCGATACAGCTCGGCATACCCGCGCACCGTTGCCAGCGGGGTGCGCAGCTCGTGGGAGGCGTCGGCCACGAACTGCCGCATGCGTTGCTCGGACGCCTTGCGCACCGCGAAAGCCTGCTCGATGTCGGCCAGCATGATGTTCAACGAGTCCGAGAGCGAGGAGACCTCGTCCTGCGCGGCCGGCGTGGGCACGCGGCGGGTGAGGTCGCCGGCGGCGATGGCCGAAGCGGTGTCCTCGATCTTGGTGAGCGGGCGGAACGCGCGGCGCACCGCCAGCCAGCCGATGACGGAGACCGCGGTCAACGTGGCCAGCCCCACGAGGAAGGTCAGCTGCCAGAGCTGCCCCACGGTCCGCTCGATCGGAGTCATCGGCACCGCGACAGCGACCGTCCCGGCGCCGTTGGACAGCTGCGCCGTGGCGACCCTCCAGTTGGTCCCACCAGGGGCCTCGACGGTGAACGGGTCGCGGTCGATGGTGGGGTCGTCGAACTCCACGCGGCCCAGGTCGGGGTGGTCCGGGTCGGTGGCCTCGGTCACGAACGGGAACGGTGTGGAGCCCTCGGCCCGGGGGGTGATCACCACGTAGTAGCTGTTGGGCACTCCCGCGGCGACGAAGGCGCCACCCTCCACGGAACGGGCATAGGCGAAGTTGCCGAGCGGGCCGATGTACTGCTGCAGGTCGGTATCCAGTCGGTCGGTGAGGTAGCTGCGCAGGAACATCGTCGTCACGGAGGCGGTGACGAGGTAGGCCACCAGCACCATCACCACCACGACGGTCACCAGCCGTTTGGTCAACGACAGTGCGTGCAGATGCCGGTATGCCGTCTCCTTGGCGGACCCGACGAACCCCACGAGCTCAGCTGCGAGGCGCGCGCAACACGTATCCGACGCCGCGCTTGGTGTGGATCAGGGGCTCGCTGTCCGGATCGCGGTCGATCTTGCGCCGCAGGTAGGAGATGTAGGACTCGACGATCCCCATCTCCCCGCGGAAGTCGTAGTCCCACACGTGGTCCAGGATCTGGGTCTTGGACAGGACACGGCCGGAGTTGACCATCAGGTAGCGCAACAGTTTGAACTCTGTGGGGGAAACCTCGATCACGGTGCCACCGCGACGGACCTCGTGACTGTCCTCGTCGAGCTCCAAGTCGGCCACACGCAGTGTCATGTCGTCCTCGGGCTCACCGTCCTGGGTGCGGCGCAGCACCGCGCGGATCCGGGCCACCACTTCCTCCAGGCTGAACGGCTTGGTGACGTAGTCGTCCCCGCCCACGGTCAGGCCGGTCACCTTGTCCTCCAACGAGTCGCGTGCGGTGAGGAACAGCACAGGCAGCTCACGGCCGGTGTCGCGCAACCGGCGGGTCACCGCGAAGCCATCCATGTCGGGCAGCATCACGTCCATCACGGCCAGATCGGGTTCGAACTCCTGAGCCATCTGCAGAGCGGTGGCCCCGTCGGCGGCGGCGTGCACTTCGAACCCAGCGAACTTCAAGCTCGTGGACAGCAGCTCACGGATGTTCGTTTCGTCCTCGACGACGAGCAGGGTGGCTTCAGGCGTGGTCATAGACCCAGTATCGGCACTTTTCCTGAGGGTCTGCTGAAAGTCGGCTGGGAGTGGCTACGAGGTGGGGGTCAGCTCGTCCAGGTCGTCGGCGTCGATGATCCGGTAGCCGTAGCCCTGCTCGGCCAGGAAACGCTGCCGGTGGGCGGCGAAGTCGGCATCGACGGTGTCCCGAGACACGATCGTGTAGAAGTGCGCGGTGCGGCCATCGCCCTTGGGGCGCAACACCCGACCAAGCCGCTGGGCCTCCTCCTGCCGGGAGCCGAACGTGCCGGACACCTGGATGGCTACCGAGGCCTCGGGGAGGTCGATCGAGAAGTTGGCGACCTTGCTCACCACCAGCAGCGAGATCGTGCCGTCACGGAACTGGCCGAAGAGCTTCTGGCGCTCCGCGACCGTGGTCGACCCGGTGATCAGGGGGGCGTCGAGGCGCGCGGACAGGCCCTCGAGCTGGTCGATGTACTGCCCGATGACCAACGTCTGGGCGCCCGTATGCCGCTTGACCAGTCGTTGGACCACCGCGTCCTTGTCGGCGGCGCAGGAGGCGAACCGGTAACGCTCCTCGGGCTCGGCGACGGCGTACGCCATCCGCATCTGCTCCGGCAGGCTGACCCGCACCTCGACACAGTCGGCGGGAGCGATGTATCCCTGTGCCTCGATGTCCTTCCAGGGAGCGTCGAAGCGCTTGGGGCCGATCAGGGAGAAGACGTCGGACTCGCGGCCGTCCTCGCGGACCAGCGTGGCGGTCAGGCCGAGGCGACGACGGGCCTGGAGGTCGGCGGTCATCCGGAAGATCGGGGCCGGCAGCAGGTGCACCTCGTCGTAGAGGACCAGGCCCCAGTCTCGGGCGTCCAACAGGTCCAGGTGGGGGTAGACGCCCTTGCGCTTCAGCGTGAGCACCTGGTAGGTCGCGATCGTGACAGGGCGGATCTCCTTGCGAGATCCGCTGTACTCACCGATCTCGTCCTCCGTCAGCGAGGTTCGCGCCAACAGCTCGTCCCGCCACTGCCGGGCGGCGACCGTGTTCGTCACCAGGATCAGCGTGGTGGTGCCTGACTTGGCCATCGCGCCAGCGCCGACGATGGTCTTGCCTGCTCCGCAGGGGAGCACGACGACGCCCGACCCGCCGTCCCAGAAGCCGTTGACGGCCTGCTCCTGGTAGGGGCGCATGGTCCAGCCATCGGTCACCAGGGAGATCGGATGCGCCTCTCCATCCACGTACCCCGCCAGGTCCTGTGCGGGCCAGCCGACTTTGAGCAGTTCCTGCTTCAGGTGACCTCGCTCCGAGGGGTGCACCGAGATCGAGTCCTCGTCGATGCGCTCACCCAGGAGCGGGCGGATCTTCTTGTGACGCATGATCTCGGTAAGCACCGCGCGGTCGGTCGTGCGCAACACCAGGCGGCGCTGGGGCAGGTGCTTCGGGGCACCCGGATCGGCGTCGATTTCGTCCGTTCCTGCTTCGGCGCTCGCCGGTCGCCCGTCCAGGTCGGGGTTGGCCAACTCGAGGGTGAGGCGTCCGTAGCGGTCCATCGTCTCGGCGATGTCCACCAGCAGTGCGTTGGGCACCGGGTAGCGGCTGTGCCGGACCAAGGCGTCGACCACCTGCTCGGCATCGTGGCCGGCGGCCCGCGCGTTCCACAGGCCCAAAGGGGTCACCCGGTAGGTGTGTACGTGCTCGGGAGCTCGCTCCAGCTCGGCGAACGGAGCGACCGCACGGCGCGCATCCTCAGCGCCGGGGTGGTCGACCTCGAGCAGGAGGGTCTTGTCGGACTGGACGATCAAAGGGCCTTGGCTCATCGAGCAGTGAACGATACGCCCGGCACCAGACATTCCCGGCGGCCCTATGCACGCGGTGAGCGCGCACGCGGCGTCGGGTTCGGCGGGTGTCGTTTCCCCACGGCGCGGGGGTATTGTGCTCCCAGAACGCGCTCCGGGGTCGGTGCAACTCCGAGCCGGCGGTGACAGTCCGCGACCCGACCGCAGCCAGCGGCCGGTTGACCTGGTGAAAATCCAGGACCGACGGTGAAAGTCCGGATGGTAGGCGCGCGTGGCCCTGCCTCGTGCAGGTCGGTGATCGGTCGGTCATCTCGACGGTGAAGCTGCCGTCGTGGATGGCCATGCTTCCCTCATCGTCGCCGTCGGCACCATGCTGACCCCCCGGAGCTGGAAATCAGCGACGAGCGAGGAAGCGGTGAGACGGACGATGACCTCCGAGCAGGCCTTCATGCCCTCGCTCGGCCTTGCCGCGGAGCCGATCGACCTAGCGATGGTGGCCCGCTGCGTGGCCGCCGCCCTCCAGGGGCCCGAAGTCAATCCCAACCCACGCGTCGGCTCGGTGATCGTCGATGACGCCGGGGTGGTGATCGGGGTGGGTCATCACGATGGCGCCGGCACCCCGCACGCTGAGGTCATGGCGCTCGCTCAGGCGGGCGGGCGGGCTCAAGGCGCAACCGCCTACGTCAGTCTCGAGCCGTGCGCGCACCACGGCCGGACGCCTCCCTGTGCTCAGGCACTACTGGATGCCGGCGTTGCGCGGGTGGTGTATGCCGTCGCCGACCCCGACGCACGAGCCGCCGGTGGAGCGCAGTGGCTGGCGCAGCGGGGAGTGCGGGTCGACCACATCGGGCACCCCGACGCCGAGGCACTCGTGCGGCACTGGGCCTTCGCGGTCCGCGCCGGGCGACCGTGGGTGACCTGGAAGTTCGCTGCCACCCTCGATGGACGAGTGGCCGCCAGCGACGGATCCAGCGCCTGGGTGACCTCGGAGGCGGCCCGTGCGGACGTGCATGCGCTCCGGTCGCGGTGCGGGGCGATCCTGGTCGGCACGGGCACGGTGCTGGCCGACAACCCCACGTTGACCGCTCGGCACGAGGACGGCTCGTTGTATGCCGACCAGCCCCTGCGGGTGGTCGTTGGTCTGCGAGACCTCCCGCCGCAGGCTCACCTCTCGGTCACCGGGGACCGCGCCGAAGGGACCACAACCGACGTGGACGCCAGCAGCGCCGGAGGCGCCACAGCGGGCCCCCCGGTGCTCGAGCCGCTGCACCTGCGCACCCACGAGGTCACCGAGGTGCTGGAGGAGCTGCATACCCGAGGAGTTCATCGGGTGCTGCTCGAAGGCGGTCCCACCCTGGCCTCCGCCCTGTGGCGAGCCGGCTGTGTGGACGAGGTGGTGGCCTACCTCGCTCCGGCCCTCCTGGGCTCCGGCGCGTCAGCGGTCGGGGATCTCGGCATCACCACCATGAGCGGCATCGCCCGGCTCGACCTCGTGGAGACCGTCCCGGTCGGGCCCGACCTTCGCATCACCGCCTACCCACGTCGCACCCCGCAGGAGGACTGAGCCACGTGTTCACCGGAATCGTCGAAGAACTGGGCCAGATCGTGTCCATCGAGCATCTGAGCGACTCGGCCAGGATCCGCATCCAGGGTGACGTCGTCACCACCGACATCGGTCACGGGGACTCGATCAGCGTCAACGGCGTCTGCCTCACGGTCACCGACTTCGCTGCCACGCCGTCGGGCCAGCAGGAGTTCAGCACCGACGTGATGGCCGAGACGCTGTCCCGCACGAGCATCGGTGACCTCAGTGTCGGGAGTCCGGTCAACCTGGAGCGCGCTCTGCGCAGCGATGGACGCTTCGGTGGCCACGTCGTTCAAGGACACATCGACACCACCGCCGAGCTGCTTACCCGCGAGCCCGGGGAGAAGTGGGAGGTGCTCACCTTCGCCCTGCCCGCCGAGGTGGCCCGCTATGTCGTGCGCAAGGGATCAGTCACGCTGGACGGGGTGTCCTTGACCGTCAGCGACCTGCAGGACGGGGACGACGCCACCCCCGCACGCTTCTCGGTGTCGCTGATTCCGACCACGCTGGAGATGACGACCTTGGGCCAACGCGCCCCCGGGGAACGGGTGAACGTCGAGGTCGACGTCCTCGCCAAGTACGTGGAGCGACTCATCGGGGGGTCCCGACATGCGTGAGGCCAGCTCCATGATCGAGTCCGCCCTGGACGCGATGCGGGCTGGGCGACCCGTCCTGGTCCTGGACGATGCGCACCGGGAGAACGAGGGAGACGTCATCCTCGCGGCCCAGACCATCAGTGCGCACTGGATGGGCTGGACGGTGCGACACACGTCGGGGTATATCTGTGCTCCGATGCCCCAGGCCTGGGCCGACCGGTTGGACCTACCTCTGATGGTGCAGCACAACGCCGACCCGTTCCGCACGGCCTACGCCGTCACCGTCGACGCCGCGGTAGGGGTGAGCACCGGGATCAGTGCGACTGACCGGGCGCGGACGGTCGGCGTGCTCGGTGACGCTCAGTCGGTGGCCACCGATCTCATCCGGCCCGGCCACGTCGTCCCGCTGCGGGCCCGTGCCGGAGGGGTCCTCGAGCGGCCCGGGCACACCGAGGCGGCGGTCGAGCTGTGTCAGCTGGCCGGTCTCACGCCGGTGGCAGCGATTGCCGAGCTGGTCGACGACACCGGCGAGATGTTGCGCGGGGACGCCGTCCGCACCCTGGCCCAGACCCATGATCTGACGGTGTTGACCGTCGCCGAGCTCGTCGCCTACCGTGCGGCGCAAGCGTCCCCACCAGCATCGTCGAGGAGATCGTCATGAGCGGTACTGGAGCACCCACGGTGCGGGTCGACGGGAGTGGCCTGCGCGTGGCGGTCGTGTCGGCGTCGTGGCACACGCAGGTGATGGACGGTCTTCGCGCCGGGGCCGCGCGGGCGTTGGAGCAGGCCAACGTGGCTCGGGTCGACGAGGTGCGCGTGCCGGGCAGTTTCGAGCTGCCGGTGGCGTGTATGCGGATGGCCCGGTCGGGCAAGTTCGACGCGATCGTGGCGCTCGGCGTGGTCATCCGCGGTGGGACCCCGCACTTCGAGTACGTGTGCCAAGCCGCCACGAACGGTCTGACGGACGTCAGCGTGCAGGAAGGTCTGCCCGTCGGGTTCGGTCTGCTTACCTGTGACACCGAGCAGCAGGCCTTGGACCGGGCCGGCCTGGAGGGGTCGATCGAGGACAAAGGCGACGAAGCCGCCTCGGCCGCGATGGCCACGGCCATCGCCCTGCGCCCCTACTGACCCGGGCGAAGGACCAGGGGGTTCAGGCCCGAGACGGAGGCTCAGAGGTTGCTGGTGATATCCGCCTCGGCTCGGAGGTCGCTCAGGATCCCGTCCACGGCTTCGGACTGTGCCTCCTGAAGGAGCTGCTGCTCCAGCTGGCTCTCCACCTCGTCGAAGGCGGGGATCGTCGCGGCCGCCGGGTCCTCAGCCGAGGACTCCTGCCGAGCGGACAACTGGTCGTACAGGTCCCGGATCTCCGCGCCGCTGGGTTGCTCGACGTCGGCGGCCTCGGTGAGGTATTTCTCGATCTTCAGCTGGTTCTCGACTTCGTCCCGGACCTCATCCTCGGTGAAGCCCTGCTCCTCGAGGGTGGCGAGGAAGTCCTTGGCTGAGGCCGCTCCGTTGCTCGCGGCCAGCTCCTCGATGTCAGCGTCGACTTCACTGTCACTGATCTCGATCCCCTCGTCGTTCGCCGCCTGGCGCAGGAGCAGGTTGTTGATCATGAAGTCCAACGTCTGCTGCTTCAGGTCCGCCTGGTCGACCTCGCTGCCGGCCTGTTGAGCCTGGGCCGCAGACTGCTCGAACTGCGGCTCGTAGGCGCTGACGAAGTCGTCCTTGCTGATGTCCTCCCCGTTGACCGTGGCCACGACCTCGGGAAGGCCGGTGAGGTCGGGCTCGGCGGCTGCGGCGGCACCCTCGGCACCCGGCGCAGCGCTGGTG
>JBASAN010000104.1:0-2531 GCA_049650625.1 Ornithinimicrobium sp. | reverse complement strand
CGTAGCATGGGTGCCGCTCGATTCGGAAGGTGTTCCCCTGCGTTGGGGGCAGGTGGTTTCGGGGCCCGTCACTGCTCGTCAACGGGAACCGAGTCAGCGGCTGGCGACACGATCTGAGTCGGGGGAGAGAACTCCTGTTGAAGGCCTGCGATGCCTCGGTGCTGAACGGGGTGGCCTCGGCGGGTGGCAGTTGCTCCGCCGATCCCAACCGCAGAGGCGGTGTGCGACGCCGCGGACACCAGCCCACCGGCAGCGGCCGCTCACCGTCGCCGACCCGTCAGCTCGTCCCATGTGACGCCCCATCACCGGACACTCCTGCGGACAGGTCTAACGGGACACCTGCGCGAGGTCCAAGGCCACCACCAGGCACGTTCCCGCAGGAGGTTCGACTTGCGGGACGCCCGGACATGCCGAGAGTCGGGCGGGCGACCGTCCCCCGACGGGGACTCTGTTACGGCGCTACTTATGCTCGCGGCGTGGACGTAGCCGCGAACCTCTCCGAAGTGCCGAAGTACGACGTCCGGTTGGCCCGCGCAGGCGAAGAGGACGCCATTTGCGCCGTCTGCCGGGCAGGTTTCGAGCTGTCTTCGGATGGCCTGCTGTCGCCGGCCATCATCGAACGGCAGTCACTGTCGTACTACAACCCCGAGCGCGTGCACGGCGAGATCGCGTCTGCCGGCGAGACGCCCCGGTGGCAAGGCTACGTCGTCGCGGTCTCGACTGCCGGCGTGGTCCTGGGGGCGGCCGGCGGCGGGGTCTCCGAAGATCGGGACGGGACCGTGTACGTGCTCTACCTCAGACCAGCACTTCGAGGAAACGGGATTGGCACCGCACTGCTGGACTTCGTCACGACGCAGCAGACCTCTGCTGGGGCCACTGAGCAGTGGGTCACCGTGACCGAGGGCAACGATCTGGGCATCCCGTTTTACCGCGCCAGAGGCTTCGCGGTTCGCGAGCGGGTGCCCTACATCGCGGCCGAGGGCGGAACCATCGAGGCCCATTCACTCAGGATGAGCCGCGCGATCTGAGGCCGTCGAACCGCTCGATCATGCCGCCAGGAGGGCTCCGCCCGACCATGCCGCCAGGAGGGCTCCGCCCGACCATGCCGCGAGCCGTGCGGTCCTGCCGCTGAGCGCGCCCATGTCGTCAAAGAGGATCGGTGAAGGCGACCGGCTTACCAGCCGCCTCGGCGTAGGCGATCTCCCCCAGCGTCGACGCTCCGACGTACCCGCCGGGATTGACAATCAAAACCCGGTCAGCCAGGTCGATCTTGCGCAGGTGCAGAGCATCTAGGACGACCTTCTGCTCGGGAGTGGGCGACTCGTCCGCCTCGCTGGGGGCGACGACGATGACTCCGGCGAAGGTCAGGTCACGGTTCACCGAACGCATCTCAGCCATGAACCTCGCCGACCCACAGATGCAGACGATCTCAGGACGTTTGATCACGCCGCGACCCTAGGCGTCGCACTCTCTCTGCAGCCCTGGTGCTCCGCCCGACCATGCCCTATTCCGTGCGTCGCTCACGGTTCCCACCTGCTGAACAGTCACTGGCACGGTGACCGTTCCCTCATACGGAAGGCCCGCACCGGGCCGAGTCGAGGACGGCTGGCGGCACGTCGGACGGCATGGCACGCGATACCGTGCGGGCCGTGCCCGTTGAAGTCATCCCCTACTCACCGCATTGGACCGTCCAGTTCGATCGCGTGGCAGAGACTCTCCGAGCTGGCCTGTCGGAAGTGACGTCAGCGACTGTCGAGCACGTGGGCTCGACCTCAGTTCCGGGCCTGGCCGCGAAGCCCATCCTTGACATTGACGTAGTCGTTGACGCCGAGGACATGGCGGCTGCAATCGCTGCGATCGAAGGCACCGGCTACGCGCATCGCGGCGATCTTGGTGTGACTGACCGGGAGGCGTTCGAGGCCCCCGACGATGGCCTGCGCCGCAACGTCTATGTCTGCCGCCGTGGCTCCCTGAATGTCCGCAACCATCTGGCCGTCCGTGACGTCCTTCGCGGGCGCGCGGACCTCCGCGATGAGTACGGAGCGGTGAAGATGGCACTCGCCGCCGAGCCAGACATGGACATCGAGACCTACGTCGCGCGGAAGTCCACGGTGCTCCAAAAGGTCCTTGCAGTCTCGGAACTAACCGCCGGTGAGCGGCTCCAGATCCTCCGTCTCAACGACCCGTCCGCCTGACGCGATCCACGCGCACGGGCCGCGATCCGCGCGCCGTCCCATGGGGGGGTCGGCTAATGCACGCTCTACACGGCTACCACTCCTGAGCTGGCGTTTCCGGCAAACCCGCACGCCAGCTACATGCAACAGTCGGGTTCGTGACGCGGAGCGACTACGACCAGTGGGCAGAGGCCTATGCCGCGGCGAACGCTGAGGGCTTCTTCAACGCTTGGTACGAGAAGCCAGCGATGCTGGACCTACTCGGTGACGTGAACGGGCATCGGATCCTCGATGCCGGGTGTGGCTCCGGCCCGACCAGCACCGCCTTGACCGACCGCGGCGCCCACGTCAGTGGGT
>JBASAN010000103.1:0-6626 GCA_049650625.1 Ornithinimicrobium sp. | reverse complement strand
GCACCACCTCATCGTTCACGCTGATGCACAGAGACCCCGGAAAGCCGTGGTATCCCTTGAACGAGGGAACGGCGCCGGCGGCACGGATGGACCGCTCCGCCGCGGTGTCGATCTCGAGGGTGCTGGTGCCAGCCACGGCGAGGGTTCGCGCTAACTGGAGCGTGTCCGCGACCACCAGCCCGGCAGCCCGCATGAGATGGATCTGGGCCGGGGTCTTCGACTCGATCTTGGAGCGGCGGAGGAAGGACATCACAGGAACTCCCGTACGGACTGTGGCATAGGAGCAACGTCCAGCGTCGACATGTGGCTCAGGCTGGGTCGCCGATGGAGTCCAAGGCCCTGAAGACCCGGTCGGTCACCTCGTCGACCTCACCCATGCCGTCGACGTGCACCAGCAGCCCCCGGCTACGGTAGATGCTCGACAGCGGAGCGGTCTCCTCGGTGTAGAGGCTCATCCGTTCGCGGATAACCTCCTCGGTGTCGTCCGAGCGCCCCTGGTCCTCGGCGCGTTGCAGGAGCCGCTCCACGACCTCGTCGGTGTCCACCGTCAACTCGATGACCGAGTCCAGGCTCGTTCCCTGGTCGCTCAGCATCTCGTCGAGCGCCTCCACCTGTCTCGGGGTCCGCGGAAACCCGTCCAGCAAGAACCCATCCTGAGCATCCGGCTCGGTCAGACGGTCGCGGACGATGTCGATCGTGACGTCGTCGGGCACGAACCCACCTGAGGACAGGATCGATTTCACCTTCAGCCCCAGCTCGGTCTCCTCCGCGATGTTCTTTCGGAAGATGTCTCCCGTGGAGATGGCGGGGATGTCGAGGCGCTTGGCGATGTGGGCAGCCTGCGTGCCCTTGCCCGCACCCGGTGCGCCGAGGATAAGAAGTCGCATCAGCGGAGGAACCCTTCGTAGTCATGCTGCTGGAGTTGAGACTCGATCTGCTTGACCGTCTGCAGCCCCACACCCACCACGATCAGGATGGAGGCCCCACCGAACGGGAAGTCCTGCGAGACGCCCAGAGTGTTCAGCGCGATCAAGGGCAGCAACGCTAGCGCGGCCAGATAGATCGCGCCCACCGTAGTGATCCGCGAGATCACAAACTCGAGGTACTCGGCAGTGGGCCGACCCGCCCGAATGCCGGGGATGAAGCCGCCGTACTTCTTCATGTTGTCCGCGACGTCGACCGGGTTGAAGGTCACCGAAACGTAGAAGAAGGTGAAGAAGATGATCAGTGTCGTGTACACCAGCATGTAGATCCACGACGAGCCACTGGCCGCGACCCCCAGGTTGTTCTCGATCCAGGTCACCCACCCAGGCGAGGCACCATCGGAGCTTCGGTTGAACCCGGCGACCAGGGTCGGCAACGTCAGGATCGAGCTGGCGAAGATGATGGGGATCACGTTGGCCATATTGAGCTTCAGCGGGATGTAGGTGGACGTTCCACCGTACTGGCGTCGGCCGATCATCCGCTTGGCGTACTGCACCGGGATCCGTCGCTGACACTGCTCGACGAAGACGACGAGGGTGATGACGACCAACCCCAGAGCCATCACGAAGGAGAAGGTCCCCCACGACGTCTGCTGGATCGCCAACAGAGATCCCGGGAAGCCGGCCGCGATAGCGGTGAAGATCAGCAGCGACATCCCGTTCCCGATCCCCTTCTCGGTGATCAGCTCCCCCAACCACATGATCAGGCTGGTTCCCGCGGTCATCGTCAGCACCATCATCACGATCACCGGCCACCCCTCGTCGGGCATGACCGTGCTGCAGGTGGCACCGAACAGGTTCTCCGGATTACGTGCGAAGGTCACCAACGTGGACGACTGCAGGACGGCCAGACCGATCGTCAGATACCGCGTGTACTGCGTCATCTTGGTCTGACCCGCTTGCCCCTCCTTCTTCAGCGCCTCGAACCGCGGGATGACCACGGTCAGAAGCTGCGTGATGATGGCGGCCGTGATGTAGGGCATGATCCCCAGCGCGAACACGGACAACTGCAGAAGCGCACCCCCGCTGAACAGGTTCGCGAAGCCCAACACGGAGTTCTGGGAGGACGTTGCTGCCGCCTGGCATTGCTGCACCAGGCTGTAGTCGATACCGGGAGCCGGGATGTGGGACCCGAGCCGGAACAGAGCCATGATGGCCAACGTGAATAAGATCTTCTTGCGAAGATCGGGCGTCTTGAACGCCCGCGCGAACGCGGAGAGCACGACTTGATCCTCCTCGATAGTCCCGGTTGAGGTTCAGTCCGTGGGATCGGGGTGCGGACCGGGCGACGATAGCACCCGGAGGTGGACGACGAAGCCCCGATCGCTGCGTGAGCGGTCGGGGCATCGACATGATGTGCAGGGTGCTCATAGGCCGAGCGGGGCCCATCAGCGCACGACGATGGTCAGCTGAGGGACGAGGTGACCGACCCTCCGGCCGCCTCGATCTTCTCCTTCGCGGACGCGGAGAACTTCTCGGCCGTGATCTGCACGGCAACGGAGATCTCACCCGATCCGAGGATCTTCACCGGCTGGTCCTTGCGCACTGCGCCCTTGGCCACGAGGTCCTCCACGGACACCGAGCCACCCTCGGGGAAGAGCGTCTCGATCTGCCCGAGGTTGACCACCTGGTACGTCGTCTTGAACGGGTTGGTGAACCCGCGAAGCTTGGGCAGACGCATGTGCATGGGCGTCTGGCCACCCTCGAACGACTCGGGGACCTGGTAGCGGGCCTTCGTGCCCTTGGTCCCGCGGCCAGCGGTCTTACCCTTGCTCGCTTCACCACGACCCACTCGGGTCTTGGCCGTCTTGGCACCCGGTGCCGGACGCAGGTGGTGCACCTTCAGCGCACGACCGCCCTCGGTGCCGGACACCGCAGCAGCATCAGTTGTGGACTTTGCCATGATCAGTCAACCTCCTCGACGGTCACCAGATGGCGGACCGTTCGAACCATCCCGAGGAACTCCGGGCGGTTCGGCTTCACGACGGTGTCACCGATGCGCTTCAGCCCCAGGGAGCGCAACGTCTCCCGGTGCATGTGCTTGCCACCGATCCCCGACTTGGTCTGGGTTACTTTCAGTTGGGCCATCAGGCACCTGCCTCAGCGCGGGCCCGCAGCATGGCTGCCGGCGCAACATCCTCCAGGGGGAGGCCACGGCGTGCCGCGACCGCCTCGGGCTGCTCCAGCTCGCGTAGCGCCTGCACCGCAGCGTGCACGATGTTGATGGCGTTGTTCGAGCCGAGCGATTTGCTCAACACGTCGTGGATACCGGCGCACTCCAACACGGCGCGGACGGGTCCACCGGCGATCACACCGGTACCCGGGCTGGCCGGACGGAGCATGACCACTCCCGCGGCTGCCTCACCCTGCACGGGGTGCGGGATGGTGCCGGCGATCCTGGGCACGCGGAAGAAGTTCTTCTTGGCTTCCTCGACACCCTTGGAGATCGCTGCAGGCACTTCCTTGGCCTTGCCGTAGCCGACACCGACGGTGCCGTCACCGTCTCCGACCACGACGAGCGCGGTGAAGCTGAAGCGACGGCCGCCCTTGACGACCTTCGAGACACGGTTGATGGTGACCACGCGCTCGAGGTACTGGTTGCGGTCGTCCTGGCCTCCTCGGCCACCATCGCGCCCACCACCGCGACGGTCCCCGCCACGGTTGTCGTTGCGACTGTTTCCGCCTGCGGCGCCGGATCCGGCGCCGCGGCCTTGCTGCTCTGCAGCCATCAGACGTTCCTCTTCAGATCAGTGTGGATCGAGTTCACAAATGCGTTCACAGGGACAGACCACCTTCGCGGGCGCCGTCAGCGATGGCGGCGACTCGACCGGCATACCGGTTTCCGCCGCGGTCGAACACTGCGGCATCCACGCCCGCGGCCTTGGCGCGCTGCGCCAACAGCGCACCGACCTTCGACGCCTTGGCGGTCTTGTCGTCCTCGCTCTTGCGCAGGTCGGCCTCCATGGTCGAGGCACTGGCCAGCGTCCTGCTGGTGGTGTCGTCCACCAGCTGCACGAACACGTGACGAGTGGACCGGTTCACCACCAAGCGCGGACGCTCGGGAGTGCCCGTGATCTTCTTCCGCAGACGAGTGTGCCGACGCGAACGCGAGGCGCTCTTGCTCTTGGCCCTCTTGACGATCATTGCCATGGCTTACTTACCAGCCTTTCCGACCTTGCGGCGGATGCGTTCGCCTTCATAACGCACACCCTTGCCCTTGTAGGGCTCGGGGCGACGCAACTTGCGGATGTTTGCAGCGACCTCGCCCACCTGCTGCTTGTCGATCCCTGAGACCGAGAAGCGGGTGGGGTTGGTCACCGTGAAGGTGATGCCCTCGGGGGCCGTCACCGGCACCGGGTGGCTGAACCCGAGCGCGAACTCCAGGTCCGACCCCCTGGCCAGCACGCGGTAACCGGTTCCGTGGATCTCCAGGTTCTTGGTGTAACCCTGGGTGACCCCCTCGATCATGTTCGCGATGAGACTCCGGGTCAGCCCGTGCAACGAGCGCGACTGCCGCTCGTCGTTCGGACGGTTGACCGTGATGGTGCCGTCATCCGACTTGTCGATGGTGATCGGGTTGCTGACCGCCAACGCCAACTCGCCCTTGGGCCCCTTGACGGTGACGTCCTGACCCTCGATCGCGACGTCGACACCGGCGGGGATAGTGATCGGAAGTCGTCCGATACGTGACATCTTCGCTACCTCCCTGACTTACCAGACGTAGGCGAGGACTTCCCCACCTACGCCTTTCGCGTTGGCCTGCTTGTCGGTCAACAAGCCGGTCGAGGTGGAGATGATCGCCACACCCAGACCGCCGAGGACACGGGGCAGGTTGGTGGACTTCGCGTAGACACGCAGTCCAGGCTTGGAGACACGACGCACACCGGCGATCGAGCGCTCACGGTTCGGGCCGTACTTCAGGTCGATAGCCAGCGTCTTGCCGACGGGCGCCTCTTCGACGGACCAGCCGGCGATGTAGCCCTCGGCCTGCAGGATTTCGGCGATGTGCGACTTCAGCTTGGAGAACGGCATGCGCACGTCATCCTTGTGCGCCGAGTTGGCGTTTCGGATGCGGGTCAACATGTCCGCAATCGGGTCGGTCATGGTCATGGGGCTACTCGCCCTTCCTCATCGTGGTTTCAGTCCGATCCGCCGAAGCGACGGGGCCGACCTGCGATGTTGTTGCGATGTGGTCAGAAGTGAAAAGGAACTACCAGCTGGACTTGGTCACGCCGGGCAGTTCGCCCGCGTGTGCCATCTCCCGCAAGCAGATTCGGCACAGGCCGAACTTGCGGTACACCGAGTGCGGACGTCCGCACCGCTGGCAGCGCGTGTAGCCGCGCACCTTGAACTTGGGCTTGCGGTTGGCCTTGTTGACCAGTGCAGTTTTCGCCACGATCAGTTCTCCTTGAACGGGAAGCCGAGGCGACGCAGCAACGCGCGACCCTCATCGTCGGTGGTGGCGGTGGTGACGACAGTGATGTCCATCCCGCGCACCCGGTCGATCTTGTCTTGGTCGATCTCGTGGAACATCGACTGCTCGGTCAGACCGAAGGTGTAGTTGCCGCGACCGTCGAACTGCTTGGCCGACAGACCCCGGAAGTCACGGATCCGCGGAAGCGCCAGGGACAACAAGCGGTCCAGGAACTCCCACATACGGTCACCGCGTAGCGTGACGTGAGCGCCGATGGGCATGCCCTCGCGCAGTTTGAACTGCGCGATCGACTTACGCGCCTTCGTCACGGCTGGCTTCTGTCCGGTGATGGTGGCCAGATCGCGGATGGCTCCTTCGATCAGCTTGCTGTCGCGAGCTGCCTCGCCGACGCCCATATTGACCGTGATCTTGACGATCCCGGGCACCTGCATCGGGTTGACGAAGCCGAACTCCTCGGTCAGCGCGGGCACGATGTCCTCGCGGTACCGCGTCTGCAACCGGGGCGATCCGACCGCGCCGACGGCGCTGGTGGTCTCCACTGGTGTGGGCTCTACTGTTTCAGTGCTCATCACAAGTCCTTACCCGAGCGCACGGCAAAGCGAACTCGCTGCGTCTTCGTGCGACCGTCTTCGGTCACCTGCTCCACGCGCACGCCCACGCGGCTCGGCTTCTTGGTCTCCGGGTCGACGATCGCCACGTTGCTGATGTGGATCGGCGCCTCGGTCACCTGAATGCCACCGGTGTTGACCCCTCGGTCACCACCGGCCTTGGTGTGCTTGGTCACGCGGTTGATGCCCTCGACCAACACACGGTTGGTCTCCGGGAACACCTGGATGACGCGACCCTGCTTGCCACGGTCGCCGCCCTTGGCGGGCACGCGGCCGGAGATCACCTGCACGAGGTCGTTCTTCTTGATCTTGAGTTTCGCCATGTCAGATCACCTCCGGTGCCAACGAGACGATCCGCATGAAGCGCTTGTCGCGCAGCTCCCGGCCCACCGGGCCGAAGATACGGGTCCCGCGGGGGTCGCCGTCGTTCTTGAGGAGGACCGCGGCGTTCTCGTCGAACTTGATGTACGAACCGTCGGCACGCCGACGCTCCTTGCGGGTACGGACGATGACGGCCT
Organism: Ornithinimicrobium sp.; assembly: GCA_049650625.1. Classification (GTDB taxonomy): domain Bacteria; phylum Actinomycetota; class Actinomycetes; order Actinomycetales; family Dermatophilaceae; genus Ornithinicoccus. The sequence goes on along the minus strand of JBASAN010000103.1, from coordinate 82 downwards.
TGACGACCTCGCCCTTCTTAACGTTTCCGCCGGGGATGGCGTCTTTCACCGTGGCCACGATGGTGTCACCGATGCTGGCGTA
>JBASAN010000102.1:0-1515 GCA_049650625.1 Ornithinimicrobium sp. | reverse complement strand
CCATGTTCGCCACGGCCCTGGCCTTGCTCGCAGCGACCTTCTCGGGTCGCGAGCGTGGCATCGCCTTCGGAGTGTTCGGGGCCGTGACCGGGGTCGCGGTGGCGGTCGGCCCCGTGCTGGGCGGCGTGCTGACCACGGGGTTGTCCTGGCGCTGGATCTTCTGGGTCAACCTGCCGGTCTGTCTCTTCGCCATCGTCGTCACGGTGCGCAAGGTCGCCGAGTCCAAGGACCCGAACGCCGGGGCCCCCGACTGGATCGGCTTCGTGACGTTCAGCAGTGCGCTCGGATTGTTGGTGTTCGGGCTCATCGACGCCGGCACCCGCGGCTGGACCGACCCGCTGATCCTGGGTGTGCTCGGGGGGTCCGCCGTGCTACTGGTGGTCTTCGTGGCGAGCCAGGTCACGCAGCGCAAGCCGATGTTCGACCTGACCTTGCTGCGCAAACCCACCTTCGTGGGCGGTCTGGTCGCGGCCTTCGCGGTGTCGTCGTCGGTCTTCTCGCTGTTGGCCTACCTGGTGATCTATCTGCAGAACGTCTTGGGCTACTCGGCGGTCGAAGCCGGAGTCCGACTGCTCTTCCTGTCGATCGCCTCGTTCTTCGCGGCCAGCATCGCTGGACGGCTGACGGCCAAGATCCCGGTCAAGTGGCTGATAGCTCCGGGCTTCCTGACCCTCGGGGTCGGGCTGAGCCTGCTGCTGTTGATCGACGTCGACTCCTCGTGGACCGCGTTGATCCCCGGGCTGACGGTCTGCGGCGTCGCGGTCGGCATGATCAACGTGCCGTTGGCGTCCACCGCCGTAGGGGTCGTTGCCACCGATCGTGCGGGCATGGCCTCCGGAGCAAACTCGACCTTCCGTCAGGTCGGCGTGGCGACCGGCATCGCCGCCCTGGGCTCGATCTTCAGCCGCATCGTGACCGTGGACATCACCGAGCAGCTGGCAGGCACCCCCGGGGCCGATCAGGCCGACCAGATTGCGGCTGCGGTCACCGGCGGGCAGATCCAACGTGTCGTCGAGATGGCGCCCGCCTCCGCGAAGGACATGATCGAGCAGGTGGCTACCGTGGGCTTCGTCGACGCGCTCAACCAGATCACCCTCATTGCTGCGGTGATCGCCTTCGTGGCGGCGGTCCTGTGCTTCTTCCTCATCCGACAGGAGGACTTCGTCAGCTAGGTGTCCCACTCCGTCTGCTCGGCCTACCGGTGCTTCTCGGCATACAGCCGCCGCCCGTCGGCCCCGAACGTTGGAGGAGTGGCCTGTCAGTGACACAGTGAGAGGCATGAGCGACCAACCGTCCATCCTCGTCATCGCCAACGCCGCCGCGGGGTCGGCCTCCGACGAGGACGTCGACCTCGTCCTCGAGGTGCTGCGCGAGTACGCCGAGACCGAGGTCGTCGTCCCGGAGGACGACGACGCCATGGCTTCAGCGCTGCGATCCGCCGAGGGTCGTGACGTGGTGGTGATGGGTGGTGACGGATCGTTCAACTGGGTGCTGGGGACGTGTGTGAGCCACGAC
>JBASAN010000101.1:0-8595 GCA_049650625.1 Ornithinimicrobium sp. | reverse complement strand
CCGGTGAGGATCATGATGACCATGGAGATCCCGTTGAGGCACAGGTCGGAGTTGGTGCGCCCGATCAGCACGGCCGAGGGATTCATCGGCAGCGTCCGGAAGCGGTCGATCAGCCCCTCCTTCAGGTCCTGGGCCATCGCGGCCCCGGAGAAGGTGGAGCCGAAGACCACGGTCTGCGCGAAGATGCCCGCCATCAAGAAGTTGGTGTAGTCGGTGCCAGGGATGTCGATGATGCCGCCGTAGACCTGGCTGAACAGCAGGACGAACATGATCGGCTGGAGCACGGCGAAGATGAGCATGTCGGGGGAACGCTTGATCTTGCTCAGGTTGCGCCAGGTCACGGTCCAGCCGTCGGCGAGCCAGGTGGAGAAGGCGCCGGTCACCTCCGGCTGGAAGGGCTCGTGGGTGGCTCTGGTTGTCGCTGTCGTGGTGGTCATGCCGAGATCTCCTGATCCTGCGTGGTGTCCGAGTCATCCTCGGTCTCTTCGGCCCGGTGGCCGGTCAAGGTGAGGAAGACGTCGTCGAGAGTGGGGCGTCGCATTCCGGCGTCGTGCAGGGCCACGGAGTCGGAGTCCAGGTCCGCCAGAATGCGCTGCAGGGCCAGTGGCCCTTCGTCCACGGTGACGTCGAGCTGGCGTCGGTCGTCGCTGACGTTGGGTTCCCCCGTGCCGTGGCGGTGCAGGATCTCCCGCGCCGCGTCGCTGTCGCTATCCCGCACCAGCGAGACGACGACGCGGTGACCGCCGATCTGGGCCTTCAGCTCATCGGAAGTGCCGGAGGCAATGACCGTGCCGGCGTCGATGACCGAGATGTGGTCGGCCAGGTAGTCGGCCTCTTCGAGGTACTGCGTGGTGAGCAGCACGGTGGTGCCCCCCTTGACCAGGTCGTTGATCGTCTCCCACAGGCCGATGCGGCTGCGCGGGTCCAACCCCGTCGTCGGCTCGTCCAGGAAGAGGATGCGGGGGTTGTTGACCAGTGCGCCGGCCAGGTCGATGCGACGCCGCATCCCGCCGGAGAAACCTTTGACCGGTCGGTCACCGGCTTCGGCGAGACCGAAGGCGTCGATCAGCTCGCGCGCCCGTGCTCGGGACTTCCTGATCCCCAGGTGATAGAGCCGACCGACCATCTCCAGGTTTTCCAGGCCGGTCAGGTTCTCGTCGACGGCGGCATACTGACCGGAGGCGCCGATCATCTGCCGCACCTGTTGCGGATGGGCCAGCACGTCGACGCCGTCGACGGTGGCGCTGCCCGAGTCGGGTCGGATCAGGGTGTTGAGCACCTTGACGGTGGTCGTCTTACCGGCGCCGTTGGGGCCTAGCAGCCCCTTGACGGTGCCCTCGGGGACGCTGAGGTCGAGCCCGGCCAGGGCGTGGACGGTGCCGGACCGCGACGAGTACGTCTTGGTGAGGCCTTGTGCTTCGATGATGGGCACGTGGGCTCCCCCCTTCTTGGTGGACGAGCGGATGGAGGAGTCACATGGTATGTCGGGCCTCTGACACACCTCACCTCTTTTTGAACGCCGTGACATGCTCGGTCCATGGATGAGCACGAGGTTCGCGCACAGTTGGAGGCCAAGCGCGACGAGTTGGTCGAGCAGCGAGCGGTGTTGACGCGTCCGCAGCAGGATCAGGGCAGCATCAGCTTCGGCAAGCGCGTTGGCGACGGAACGGCCATGGCGGTGGACCGCATGAGTGCCGTTACCGCCCATGACAGCCTGGGGGTGGGCCTCAAGCAGGTGCAGCGTGCCCTGGACAAGCTGGACGAGGGGACCTACGGGTTCTGCGACGAGTGCGAGGCACCGATCGGGGACGGCAGGCTGGAGGCCAGGCCCTCCTCCACTCGGTGTGTGAAGCACGGCTGAACGGGGCCCGACGAGGCAGACAAGGGTTGGGGGAGAACCTGTCCGAGCGGATCAGTGGTCAATGTCGGTGATCTGACATACCTTCGTCACAGCGGCACATCGGGGTGCCCTCTGAGACCACTGGAGTCACGATGGGTCGATTCGTCGCCGCCTTGTCCGCCACCTCAGCGTTGGTCGGACTGCTGGCAGCGCCGGCTGCCGGTGTGGGCGCTCTACCCACCCCTGATCCGGTCGTCGCTGCGACGTCCACGTCCGTGCCCAGCCAACAGGACGCTCCGACCGTCACCCTGGTCGGCAGCCTGCAGGACGAGCTCGGGTGCGACGCCGAGTGGGACCCTGCGTGCACCGACACCGCGTTGGATCCCCCCTCGCAGGCCACCAGCGCCTACACGGGCATCTTCGACGTCCCTGCCGGTCGTTATGAGTACAAGGTCGCACTGAACGGCACCTTCGAGGAGAGCTACCCGGCCCAGAACGTGCCGTTGGTGATCGAGGGTCCGGCCACCCTCCAGTTCTCTTTCGACCCCGATTCCGAAGCGATCTCCGTCCTGCCGACCGAGCTGTCCGGGCCGGTCACGTCAGAGGATGGGGCCTACGCCTCCGACAGCCTTCGGGCGCCGGTCACCGGGGAGCAGTTCTACTTCGTGATGGCCGACCGGTTCGCCAACGGAGACCCGGACAACGACCTGGGGGGCCTTGAGGGTGATCGTCTCGCCACCGGTTTCGACCCTGAGGACAAGGGCTTCTACCACGGTGGCGACCTTGCCGGCGTCCGGGACGAGCTCGACTACATCCAGGGTCTGGGCACCACGGCGATCTGGCTCACGCCCTCGTTCAAGAACCGCCCGGTGCAAGGCACGGGAGAGAACGTCAGCGCCGGCTACCACGGCTACTGGATCACCGACTTCACGCAGATCGACCCCCACCTGGGCAGCAACGACGAGATGGAGGCGCTGATCGAGGAGGCGCACTCGCGCGGGATGAAGGTCTACTTCGACATCATCACGAACCACACGGCCGACGTCATCGACTACGAGGAGGGCGAGTACTCCTACATCGACAAGGCCACCTCGCCGTATACCGATGCGGACGGGGACGTCTTCGACGACAAGAAGTTCGCCGGCACCGACGACTTCCCGGAGGTTGACCCGGCCACGTCCTTCCCCTACACGCCCTTCTTCAACTCCGAGGACGACGCGAGCGTCAAGGTCCCCGAGTGGTTGAACGACCCGCGCCTCTACCACAACCGTGGCGACTCCACCTTTGCTGGCGAGTCCAGCGAGTACGGCGACTTCGTCGGTCTGGACGACCTGTGGACCGAACGGGCCGACGTGACCGACGGGATGATCGACATCTACTCGACGTGGGCGCAGTTCGGCATCGACGGCTTCCGGATCGACACCGTGAAACACGTGAACACCGAGTTCTGGCAGAAGTTCAGCCCGAAGGTGCTCGAGGCCGCCCGGAAGAAGAACGAGGACTTCTTCATGTTCGGCGAGGTCTACGACGCCGACCCCACGTACCTGTCGACCTTCACGACCGAGGCCAAGATCCAGGCCGTCATCGACTTCGGGTTCCAGGCTCGCAGCATCGACTTCGCCAAAGGCGATCCGACCACCGCCATGCGGGACTTCTACACCCAGGACGACTACTACACCGACACGGACTCCAACGCCTACCAGCTCCCGACGTTCACCGGAAACCACGATATGGGCCGGGCCGCGATGATGCTCTCGGGGCAGGGGTTTGAGGGCGAGGAGCTTCTCGAGCGGGTCGAGCTGTCGAACGAGCTGATGTTCCTCACGCGCGGTCAGCCGGTCGTCTACTACGGCGATGAGCAGGGCTTCATCGGCTCCGGCGGAGACAAGGACGCCCGTCAGGACATGTTTGCCACCCAGACGCAACAGTATGCCGAGGAGCCGGTCCTGGGTGGACCCTCCGGGAGTCGTGAGCGCTACAACGCGAACCACCCGCTCTACGAGCAGATCGCGGGTTTGGCGGCTCTGCGCGAGGCCCACCCGACGCTGGTGGACGGAGCCCAGATCCACCGCTACGCCTCATCCTCCGAGGGCATTTTCGCGTTCAGTCGGATCGATCCGGACTCCAAGGTCGAGTACCTCGTGGTGGCGAACAACTCGTCGTCGGCCCAGACGGCCTCGATCCCGACCTATCGCGCTCGCAAGACCTACTCCGGCATCTATGGGGATGACGCCTCCTTGAAGACGGATCGGGACTCCCGGTTGTCGGTCACCGTGGCACCTCTGTCGGTTCAGGTCTACCGGGCCAAGGGCAGGCTGCCGGCGCGTGACGAAGCGCCGGCCGTCTTCATGACCTCTCCTTCGGCTGGAGGTGTCGTGGGAGGACGGGCAGAGATCGCTGCCGCCGTCCCGGCGAACGCTTTCGCTCAGGCCAGCTTCCTCTACCGCCCTGTCGGCACCTCGGGCTGGAGCGCGCTCGGCACCGACGACAACGCGCCATACCGGGTCTTCCACGACGTCAGCGGGTTTGCCGACGGCACGTTGTTGGAGTACCGGACCGTGCTGAAGGACCTCGACGGCAACCTGTCCGCAGCGCGCTCGTACGGCACCGTGGGTGACCCTGCACCCAGCTCGGGCGGCGGTGGTGGCGGCCCGGTCGGACCGGTGGAGCAGCCGCCGGCGGTCTCGGTGCCCGGCGACCACAACTCCGAGATGGGCTGCACCGACGACTGGCAGCCCGACTGTGAGCAGGCCCAGTTGAGCCTGGACGCCAAGGACATGATCTGGAAGGGCACCAAAGACATCCCGGCCGGCAACTACGCTTTCAAGGCAGCGGTCAACAACTCCTGGGACGAGAACTACGGTGCCGGCAGCGTGTCCGACGGGGCCAACATCGCCTACGCCGCTCCCGGTGGACCGGTCAGCTACTACTACGACCACGCCACGCACTACGTGACCAATGACGCTATGGGACCGATCCTTACGGCCCCGGGCAGTTTCCAGGAGGAGCTCGGGTGCGGTGCTGACTGGATGCCGGACTGCATGCGCCCGTGGTTGCAGGACCTCGACGGTGATGGCGTGTTCAGCTGGTCCACGACGCAGATCCCCGCTGGGAACTACGAATTCAAGGTGGCGCACGGTCTGTCCTGGGACGAGAGCTACGGCGCCGAGGGGGGAGAGGGCAATGTCGCTCTATCCGTCCCTGCGGATGGCATCGTGGTCACCATCACCTACGACCCAGCCACGCACGAGATCACCACGAGTAGCTCGCAAGCCGGAGTGGCCCCGGACCTGAGTGCAGCCAAGGCCTACTGGCTCAGCACCGACCTCCTCGCGGTGCCACCCGTCTCGGACCCGGAGCTGACCTCGTGGCGCTTGCACTCCGCGCCCGAGGGCGGGCTGAAGGTCGACGCCGAGGCGCTGACCGGTGGAGGATCAGCGGAGCTGACTCTCGATCCCGACGGCATCCCCGCTGAGCTCCTCGAGCGGTATCCGAGAGTCGAGGGATATCTCGCGCTCCGGCTGGACTCGAAGACGTCCAGGCAGGCCACCACCCTCCTGAAGGGTCAGATCGCGGTAGCCGCCTACGACGAGCTAGGGCGGTTGAGCGACGCCACCGGGTTGCAGATCCCGGGCGTCCTGGACGACGTGTACGCAGACAAGGCCGCCGACGCCACCTTCGGCGTGTCCTGGAAGGGGTCGAAGCCCCGCCTGAGCGTGTGGGCGCCGACAGCACGGAGGGTCGAGGTCGTGCTGTGGGACGCCGACACCGCCGCGAACGCTCCGGTCCAGGAGGGGACCGCGGTGCCGATGAAGCCGCGCCGCGACGGGTCCTGGACGGCGACCGGAGCCCGGGACTGGAAAGGCCAGCGCTACGTCTACGCGGTGACGGTGTTCGTGCCCGAGACCGGACGCGTCGAGACGAACTACGTCACCGACCCCTACTCCACGGCACTCACGCTGAACTCGACCAGGTCGGTGCTGGTGGACCTGGACGATCCGGACTACCAACCGGAAGTCTGGCAGGACGCGCCCGCACCCACCCTTGAGCGCGAGGTCGACCAGAGCATCTACGAGCTGCACGTGCGCGACTTCTCCCGGGACGATCCGGACGTGCCCGAGGAGCTGCGTGGCTCGTACCTCGCCTTCGCTGAGGATGGATACGGTCGCCGTCACCTCCAGGAGCTGGCCGACGCCGGCCTCAACACGGTGCACCTGCTGCCAACGTTCGACATCGCCTCGATTGAGGAGGATCCCTCCGAGCAGAGCGAGCCGGACTGCGATCTGTCCTCGTTCGCCCCGGACAGCACGGAGCAACAGGAGTGCGTCAAGGCTGCGGCCGCCGACGATGCCTTCAACTGGGGATACGACCCCTGGCATTTCTTCGCGCCTGAGGGTTCCTACGCCTCGACGGCCCAGAGCGCCGACGGCGGAGCGCGGGTCGCTGAGTTCCGCACGATGGTGGGCGGGTTGCACGACATCGGCCTGCGGGTCGTGCTTGACGAGGTCTTCAACCACACGGCGGCTTCGGGCCAGTCGGACCAGTCGGTGCTGGACCGGATCGTTCCTGGCTACTATCACCGGCTGAATGAGGTCGGCGCGGTGGAAACCTCGACCTGCTGCCAGAATGTCGCGACCGAGCATGCCCTGGCTGAGAAGCTGATGGTGGACTCCGTGGTCCTGTGGGCGCGCGACTACAAGGTCGACGGTTTCCGGTTCGACCTGATGGGCCACCACAGCCAAGCCAACATGAACGCCATCCGCGAGGCACTGGACGCGCTGACCGTGAAGCGCGATGGTGTCGACGGGTCGGCGGTCACCCTCTACGGCGAAGGGTGGAACTTCGGTGAGGTGGCGGACAACGCGCTGTTCGACCAGGCGACCCAGGGCCAGCTGGACGGAACGAACATCGGCACCTTCAACGACCGGATGCGGGATGCCGTCCGCGGCGGCGGCCCGTTTGACGAGGACCCGGGCACGACCGGGTTCGGCTCGACCGGAGACAACCCGCACGACACCGATCTCGTGCAGCTGGGACTCGTGGGCAACCTGCGCGACTTCAGCTTCACCAGCGCCGAGACGGGTGCGACGGTCCGCGGGTCGGAGGTCGACTACAACGGCTCGGCGGCGGGGTATGCCGCGCAGCCCTGGCATGTGGTCAACTACGTCGACGCCCACGACAACGAGACGCTCTTCGACTCCTTGACGCTGAAGGTGCCCGAGGACCTTCCGATGAGCGACCGGGTGCGGCTCAACACGTTGTCGATGGCCACCGTGTCGCTGAGCCAGGGCATCTCGTTCTGGCATGCCGGGTCGGACCTTTTGCGAAGCAAGAGCCTGGATCGCAACTCCTACGACAGTGGCGACTGGTTCAACGCGTTGGACTTCACCCGGACGGACAACGGCTTCGGGCGGGGCTTGCCGCCGGCTGCGGACAACGAGGACAAGTGGCCGTTCATGCAGCCGCTGCTTGCCGACCCGGGCGCGAAGCCAGCGCCGAAGGACATCGAGATGTCGGCTCAGATGGCCCAGGATCTGCTGCGGCTGCGGTACTCCACGCCCCTGTTCCGGCTGGGCGATGCCGACACGATCACCGAGAAGGTGTCGTTCCCGGTCTCGGGCGCCCGTCAGGGACGCCCCGACGTGATCGTGATGCACATCGACGACGCGAAGGGCGAGGACGTCGATCCCGACCGGACGGGGATCCTGGTGGTCTTCAACTCCTCGGGTGAGAAGGTCACTCAACCGGTGCCCGGCCAGCGCGGGGCCGGATGGCAGTTGTCTTCGGTCCAGCGGGAGGGGAGCGACGACGTCGTCAAGCAGTCCTCGTGGGACTCGGTCCGCGGTGTCGCGAGCGTGCCCGCATACACCGTGGCCGTCTTCGAGCAGGGCGCGGCCAAGGGTTCGGTGCCGAAGGACCCGATCCGCTGTCTGACGACGAGTGCCACGTCCGAGTGCCCGCCTCGCGGCCGTGGTGGCGCCACCGACTAGGTCAGTCCTGCAGCGACGAACCCGACCGCGGGGGCGGGTCCACCGGCACCGCACAGGTGTAGACGACGACCCGTTTGGCGGCCGGGTTGCCAGCGCCGACACGTCGGTACCGCTGCAGCACCTCGATGAGCTCTGCACGCAGGGCTGTCAGCTGCTCGGCGCTCACCTGCACGAGGTGGTCCTCCAAGCCTGCGACCTGCCAGGCAGCGGGCCAGTCACTGCGCTGTTCAACCCAGCCGCGAGCCCGGTCCCCGAAGTGTTCGACGTAGTCCAAAGCCAGCCATTGGGCCACGGAGCGCTCGTCCTCGTCATCGGGGTCGGTAGCGTCCAGATCAGTGGGGTCGGGTGACAGGTCCGCCGCAATATCGTCGACTGCCTGCCACACCCGTCGCCGCCCAGAGCCGGCCGCCGACTCCTCGATGAGCCCCACAGCAGCCAGTCGCCGCAGGTGATAGCTGGTGGCACCGCTGTTGGTGGCCAGAGCACGGGCCAGGTCGCTGGCGCTGGCCGGTCCGTGGACGCGCAGACGAGCGAGCAGTCGCGAGCGCAGCGGATGCGCCAGCACCCGCAGAGCGCTACCACTGGAACGACTGCGTGGGGACGTCCCACCGGGTTGACTCATGCGCCACACGGTACCGAGCAGAGGGTTCTATGCACAATAGTTGTGCATAGAACGAGCGGACGAGCGGGGGGATGGGGCGTTCTAGGCCTTCTGACCTGCAAGGATGTCCAAGTTGGGTACGGGTCGAAGCGTCCGTAGTATTG
>JBASAN010000100.1:0-6589 GCA_049650625.1 Ornithinimicrobium sp. | reverse complement strand
TCAGTGAGGTGCGTACCACGGTCGGGGGGCTTCGATCAGCCCGGCTGGAGGACGAGCTGGTCACCGCGCACACCGTCCTCGCTGACGCCGGGATCCGCGCCAGCGTGACCGGGGAGGCCGACACTGTTGCCCTGCGACATCGGACGGTGGCTGCGTGGGTGCTCCGGGAGGCGGTGACCAACGTGGTGCGGCACAGTCGCGGCACGCAGTGCCACGTCGAGCTCGGACCATCCAGCGTGGCGGTCACCGACGACGGCCGCGGACTCCAGGCAGACGTGCTGAACGCAGACCGGGACGATCACGATGCCGGCAACGGGCTGCGCGGACTGGCCGAACGAGTGGAAGCTGTGGGCGGCCAGCTCACGATGACCAGCGGCGCCGAGGGCCGAGGCACGACGCTGAGGGTCGACCTGTGATCCGGCTGCTGTTGGCCGACGACCAAGGTCTGGTCCGCGGCGCGTTGGCCGCACTGCTGGGTCTCGAGCCCGACCTGGAGGTCGTGGCCCAGGTCGCGCGGGGCGACGAGGTGCTCGATGCGGCCCGCACGCACGCCATCGACGTAGCGCTGCTGGACGTCGAGATGCCTGGCCTCGACGGCATCGAAGTATGCCGTCAGCTCACCCAACACCTGCCGGAGGTACGTTCGTTGATCGTGACCACCTTCGGGCGGCCGGGTTTCCTGCGCCGCGCCGTCGAGGCTGGGGCCGGTGGCTTCGTGGTGAAGGACACGCCGGCCAGTGAGCTGGCGGACGCCGTGCGATCCGTGCACCACGGCATACGCGTCATCGACCCCACCCTGGCCACCGAGTCGCTGCTGGATGGGATGAACCCCCTGACGGAGCGAGAGCAGGACGTCTTGCGGCTGGCCTTGACCGGAGTGCCCGTCAGCGAGATCGCCGCTCAGGTCCACCTCTCACAAGGAACGGTCCGCAACTACCTGTCCAGCGCCATCGGCAAGACCCACACCGCCACCCGCGGCGAGGCGGCTCAGGTAGCCCAACGCCGCGGTTGGCTCTAAATCCTCCCCTTTTCCGCCACCCCCAGCCACCAACTGCACCTCCAGCGGCTTATACAGCGCTGTCAGTGCGACTTTGTGGCTGGGGGTGGCGGAAAAGGGGGCTAGGGGTCGATGGGTAGGCGGTCGATCTCGGGTGTCGGGTCGGTCACCAGGCGAGCGTGAGTCTCGACGTCGAAGCGCTCGCCGTCGAAGCGCACTTTCTGTCGTTCGAGACCCTCAGCGGCGAACCCGGCTCGAGTGGCTACCTGACACGACTTCGGATGGTTCACCCGATGCTCCAGCTCCAGTCGGAACAGCGACAGCTCCTCGAAGCCGTAGGCCGCCACCGCAGCCGTCGCCCTCGAAGCCAGGCCGAGCCCCCGGGTGAACTCGGAGAGCCAGTAGGTCACCTGCGCCGTGTCGTGTCGGTGGTCGATCGCGCTGAGCGCCACACCTCCGACCGGCACGTCGTCCACCGCAATCGCGAAGGCGGCCGCGCTGCCCGACTGCCAACCCTCGATCCAGCGAACCGCCTCCTGCTCGGTAGCCAATGGGCCACCCTGACTGTCGAGGTCGTCCGAGGCGAACGCGGTCAACAGAGACACGGCGTCGTCGGGACGCCACGGGCGCACAACCAGCGAGGTCACCGTCGAGGGGTCACTTCTGTGTGAGCTCGCGCTTGAGGATCTTGCCGGTGGCCCCCTTGGGCAACGCGTCGATCAGGTGGACCTGGCGGGGGTACTTGTAGGCCGCGACCTGAGACCGCACGTGCTCGCGCAGCTCGTCCTCGGTGGCTGAGGCACCGTCGGCCAGCACGACGTAGGCCGCCACCTCCTCACCCAGCTCCTCGTGCGGGACACCGACGACCGCCACCTCGGCGACCGCTTGGTGCTCGTACAGGACTTCTTCGATCTCACGGGGGTAGATGTTGAGGCCGCCGCGGATGATCATGTCCTTCTTGCGGTCCACGATGACGTAGTAGCCGTCCTCGTCCTTGCGAGCCAAATCGCCGGAGCGGAACCAACCGTCGACCACAGCCTCGGCGGTGGCCTCCTCGTTGGCCCAGTAGCCGGCCATGATGTTCTCTCCCCGGATCGCGATCTCGCCGATCTCACCCTCGGCGGCGTCGTCGCCCGTGGGGTCCAGCAGCTTCATCTCAACACCCCGAATGGGAGTGCCGATGGACCCGGCCTTGCGCTCGGCGTCCGGGTGGTTGAAGGAGGCGACAGGGCTGGTCTCGGACAGTCCGTAGCCCTCCAGGATGACGCAGCTGAAGGCCTCCTCGAACTTGCGCAGCACTTCGACCGGCATCGAGGAGCCACCGCTGACGGCGGTGCGCAGGCTGGACAGGTCGGGCGCGCTCTCCGCTCGTCCCGCCGCCGCCAACATCGCCCCGTACATCGTGGGCACACCCTCGAAAACCGTGACCTTGTCGCGCTGGATGACCTCCAGCGCCTTCGATGGATCGAAACGGGGGATGAGGGTCAGCGTCGAACCGTTGGCGAAGGCCGCATTCATCCCACACGTCATACCGAACACGTGGAACAGCGGCAGGCAGCCCATCACCACATCGTTGGTGTCCAGATGCAACAACGTCTCGGCGGTGCTGCGCTGGTTGCTGTCCAGGTTGTGGTGGGTCAGCTCGGCCCCCTTGGGGCGTCCGGTGGTGCCCGAGGTGTAGAGGATGACCGCGGTGTCGGAGTCGGCACGCTCGACGATCTGCTCGTGCGGCTCGACGTCGGTCAACAGGTCCCCGAAACCCTCCGGACCAACCGGCACGAGCTGTGCACCGCAGACGTCAGCCGCGGCCTGCGCCTCTTCGCCCGGCATGGTGAAGAGGATCTTGGCGCCGGAGTCATTCAGGTAGTACTCGATCTCACGCCGCTTGAAGAGCGGATTCATCGGGACGACCACCGCACCCACGCGGAGGGCGCCGTAGTAGATCACCGGGAAGGACGGCAGGTTCGGCAGCATCAGCGCGATACGGTCACCCGGCTGCACCTCTTGTTGGAGTAGCCAGGCCGCCAGTCGCTGAGCAGCCTCATCGACCTCGCGATAGCTCAGCCGGTGGTCGTCCAGGATGATCGCGGCTTGGTCTGGATGGTGCTCAGCCGTGTCGCTGAGATGGTGTGCCAGGTTGGTCATCGTTGACTCCTTGTGCCGGGGCCGTGGTTACGGGCTGGTGTAGACCTTCTCATCATCGCCCAGCACCGTGCCCCTCAGGCCCCCGGTGCCTCGGGGACACCCGGGCCTAGGCCTACCCCCAGGGTGGCGATGATGCTCTGCAGGCTGTCGATCTCGTCCACACCCTTGTCGTCGCGATACCTCAGCACCCGGGCGAAGCGGAGGGCGATCCCACCCGGATAGCGCCGCGAGCGCTGCACCCCGTCCACAGCGATCTCGACGACCTGCTCGGGCCGGACGACGACGACCTGGCTGCTGCGGCGAGTTTCCAGCTCCAAGAACCGGGCGGTCTGCCAGCGCAGCATCTCGTCGGTCATACCCTTGAAGGTCTTGCCCAGCATGACCAGCTCGTCGCTGTGCTCGTGGCGCGCCGCAAGATGGATATTGGACAGCAGCCCCTGACGTCGGCCGCTGCCCCACTCGACCGCAGTGACCACCAGGTCGAGCGTATGCCGGGGCTTCACCTTGATCCACCCGTCACCGCGACGCCCCGCCGTGTAAGGCGCGCGGAGAGCCTTGACGATGACGCCCTCGTGGCCCAGCCGCACCTGCTCGTCGAAGAACGCCCGCACCGCCGCAGGCTCGTCGGTGACGACCCTGGGGACCAGCAGGTGGGGCGCGACCTCGCTCAGGACCGACCACCGGGCGGCGTTGGGTGCATCGATCAGATCGGTGCCGTCGAAGTGCATGACGTCGAACAGGTACGTCGTCAGCGGGATCTCATCGCGCAACACCCCGGGATTCGCACTGCTCGCGGTACGGCCGCCGGTGACCTGAAACGGCTCAGGGCGACCATCGGGGCGTATGGCGATGATCTCGCCGTCGAGTACCGCCGCTCGCGTGGGCAGCTGGGCCAGCTCCTCCACCACCTCGGGCACCCGGTCGGTGATCTCCTCCAGGGTGCGGGTGAAGACGTGGATCTCGGGACCGCCGGGGGCTTGCCGGAGGTGAGCCTGGATGCGGATGCCGTCGACTTTGCGCTCCACCGCCACCTCCTGGCCACCCGCAACGGCGTCCTCGACGGTCGGTGACGAGCCGGACAACATGGGCCGCAGGGGCCGCCCGACCTCCAGGGTCAGCGCCGTGAGAGCCGCCATGGCCGACTCCCCGTCCGGCGCGGACAAGGCCACTCGGGCCACGGGCCCCGGGAAACCCGCCCTCATCACCGCGGAGCGCACGATGGCGTCGTCGACGCCGGCGGCGGCCGCGATCGCCTGCAGCAGCACGCCGTCACTGGCCCCCTGGCGCAGCTCGCCGGTGATGATGGCAGACAACCACCGCTGCTCCGCCGTGGTGGCCTGGCTGAACAGGCTCCGAACGGCCTTGCGGCGCCGGCCTGCCGCACCGCTGCCGGAGAGGGCGGCCAGCGAAGAAAGTGCGGTGTCGGTCTGCTCGATGGTCAGGCTGGCCGCCGCTGCGGCTGGTGGCAGATCGCTCAACCCACGCCAACTGACGCCTATTCGCCGCTGCGGCAGAGTGCCGGCCACGTAGTCAGCGACCACCTCGATGCAACGATGGCCTCGTCCGTAGTCGGCCACCGTCTCCTGCAGGATGTGCGCAAGAGTCACAACCTTCGCGGAGCGTGACGAGGTCTCGGCCACGGCAGTCGACGTGTCGATCAGCCGGCTCAACTTCATGCCGGTCGTCCTGCCTGACAGGTGATCTCGATCACCGGCCGACTCTAGCGTCAGGCCCGTGGCAACGCCATCGCCCCCCGGGGCCCAGCGTCACGAGACCCTCATTGTCCCTTCTTCACTCGGCTGGGCGAACAACCAGGCAAGATGGTCCTGACACTTCCGACAACAGACGAGGCGGCGATGACACAGGTGGATGGATCGGCATACGGGCGAGGCCGCACGCGGTTCGTGACGGTCACCCACGCGGATGGAGGCGTGATCGGTCGATGAGGGCGCCGGTCGACATCCCCGAAACCCTGCGCGCGGACCTCCATGACCTGTATCGGCACCTGCACGCCCACCCCGAGTTGTCCTCGGTCGAGCATGAGACCGCGGCCCTGGTCACCGAGCGGATGTCTGGTCTCGGGTACGACTGCACGCCTTGCGGCGGCACGGGCCTCATCGCTTCCCTCGTCAACGGGCCCGGCCCCGTCGTGGCGTTCCGCGCCGACATCGATGGACTCCCCTTGCCTGAGGACACCGGGTTGGACTACGCCAGCGTGGCCCGCGGCACCTTGCCTGACGGTAGCGACGTGCCCGTCATGCACGCCTGCGGTCATGACACCCACATCACTTGCGCGATCGGTGCCGCTACCTTGCTGGCCGACGACCTCGACGCCTGGGCCGGCACGGTGATCTTCCTTTTCCAGCCTGCCGAGGAGACTGCTGTGGGGGCCCAGGCGATGCTCGATGACGGGCTGTGGGCCAAGGCCCTTCCTCAGGGGGGACTGCCCGACGTGGTCTACAGCCAGCACGTCTGGCCCGGTCGAGCAGGGACGGTGGAGGTCACCCCGGGGGCCGCGATGGCGATGGCCGACTCCTGGAGGGTCACCGTGCACGGTCGTGGCGGCCACGGATCTCGCCCCGAAGGCACGATCGACCCCATCGTGCTCACGGCATACATGATCGTGCGCATCCAGAGCGTCGTCTCCCGCGAGATCGCCGCCCAGAGCGCCGCCGTGGTGACCGTGGCCACGGTCAAGGGCGGGTTGAAGGAAAACATCATCCCGGCGAGCGCCGAGTTCACCGTCAACATCCGCAACCTGGACGACTCGGTGCGGGACGCTGTGCTGGCATCACTGCGCCGGGTCATCCTGGCCGAAGCGCTGGCCTCCGGTGCCCCGGAGCCCACCATCGAGGAGCTCTACACCTTCCCCCTGCTGACCAACGACGAGGAGCTGACGGCTGAGGCCCTCGAGGTGATCGGAGCGGAACTGGGGGCGGACAACGTCGGCACGGTGCCACCGTCGATGGGAAGCGAGGACTTCGGCCACCTCCCACAGGCGATCGGCGTCCCGGGCGTCTACTGGTTCTTCGGTGGGCACCCGCCAGAGCTGCTCGATAGCGGAGCGCCCGTGCCGTTCAACCACTCGCCGTTCTTTGCCCCGGTGCCTGAGCCCACCCTGTCCACGGGTGTGCGGGCGGCTTACGTCATGCTGAGACACCGCCTCCAACGACCGTCCTGAACACGCAGAGAGGGCAGACCCTTGGCCACCATGGATGACGACCGCGCCCGCGCCCCCCGACCGGTCTTCATCTTCGACGGTGACTGCGGCTTCTGCACCTCCAGCGCCGGCGTGCTCCGCCGTTGGTTCGACCCCGGCCTGAACTACGCCATCGCGCCCTACCAGCGGTTGGAGCTGTCGTCCTACGGGCTCGCAGAGGCCGACTGTGACCAGGCAGCACAGTTCGTCCGGGCGGATGGCTCGGTGCACGCCGGGCATCGCTCGAT
>JBASAN010000099.1:0-8710 GCA_049650625.1 Ornithinimicrobium sp. | reverse complement strand
GGCCCCCGCACCGATCTCCACGTCATCGGGATGTGCGCCGACAGCGAGCACCCTTCGCCCTTGGTGGCGTCGGCCGGCGACCGCCGCGTCGATGGCTTCGAGGACCGCGGTGCGCTGGAGCGGTTTGGTGAGGAAGTCGGTGACCGCGCCTTTGACTGCGCGCACTGCCGCGTCGACGGTGGCATGCGCAGTGATCAGCAGGACGGGAAGCCGGGCGTCGCGCTGACGGGCGGCGGCTGCCAGCTGGAGTCCGTCCATTCCCGGCATGTGCAGGTCGGTGACCAGGACATCCCAGCGACCACGACCCACCTGCTCCACGGCCTGCTCCGCGTTGGTGCAGTAGGTCGCGTGATAGTCGGGCCGGGAGTCGAGGTGGTAACGCAGGACGAGGAGGGCGTCGGGGTCGTCTTCAACGACGAGGAGGCGGGTAGTAGCTGTCATGTGGACAACCATGGATGGCGACGGTTGCCGGAACGGGTGCCGAACGGTTGCAGGTCGGGTGCAGCTTTGTGAGCTCAGCGGCTTGCGTCCAGGCGGTAGCCAATGCCGCGCACGGACTGGAGAGGAGAGTCTGCAGTGCCCTCCCACCCCAGCTTGCGCCGCAACCGTAGGACTGCGAACTTCACCCGCTCCGGGCCTATGCCGGTGTCGTCCCCCCAGGCGGCGGAGAGGATCTGCGTCGGTGTGAGCACCTGGCCCTCATTGCGTAGGAATACCGCGAGCAACCTGAACTCCAAGGGGGTGACCCGGACATCTTCCCCGGCCACCGTCACGGCCCCCCGCGTGGGCGAGAGGGTCAGGCTTCCGTGGACAAGATCCGACCCCTCCCATTCGTCCCCGTCTGAGCGTCGCAGGAGGCCATCGATCCGCGCGAGCAGCTCGGCGTTGTGGAAGGGCTTGGTGAGGTAGTCGTCCGCGCCGCCCCGCAGCCCCCTGACCTTGTCCTCGTCGCGTCCTGCAGCAGTGAGGAGCATGACGGGGACGTCGCTGACGCCACGGATGCGCGAGAGCACCCCCCACCCGTCCATGCCAGGCAACCCGATGTCCAAGACGACGAGCTGAGGCCGCATCTCATGGGCGCTGCGCAGCGCGGTTGGACCGTCAGAGGCCGAGGTCACCTGATGACCGTGCCGCTTCAGGAGCATGGTCAGCACCAGCGAGATGTCAGGGTCGTCTTCGACGACGAGCACGCGGGCCATGTCACCCGTCCTTCACAGGAAGACGAACAGTGACGGTCGTACCCTCCCCGGGCTGGCTCTCGACATGGACGCTGCCGTGATGCTCCTGCACGATGAGCCTGGTGATCGCGAGCCCGAGGCCTGTCCCCGCGGGGCCTCCGGCTGCGCTCGAAGCGCGGAAGAAGGCGTCGAAGACTCGTGTGACCTCGTCCGCGGGGATTCCGACCCCGGTGTCGGCCACGCTGACCACCCACGTGCCTTCCGGGTCGTCAAGCTCACACGTGACGACGACGCTGCCCCCCGAGGGGGTGTACTTCAGCGCGTTGCCCACGACGTTGGAGAAGACCTGCTGCAGACGGACGGAGTCCGCCCGGAGCCGGGGGCCACTGATGGTCCGGATGTCGAGGGCCACCTCCTTGTGTGCCGCCGCGGGCTGCTGCTCGGCAACGATCTGCTCAACGAGGTCAGGCAGATCGAGAAGGCCCACTGTGAGCGGCAAGGTGTGCGACTCGAGTTTCGCCACCAGCAGCAGGTCCTCGATCAGGCGAAGCAGCCGGTGGGAGTTGCGGTCGATGACGTCGAGAAGGGAGGTCTGCTCGTCGGTCAGCGACCCGAGGCCAGGGTCGCGCAACATCTCGGCAAAGCTCACCACCGAGGTCAGCGGAGTCCGCAACTCGTGTGAGACCGTGGCCACGAACTCGTTCTTCAGCGCCGCCAGTTGCTCCAGGGAGCGGTTCTGGTCCGCGAGCATCACGTTCTCGGCGATCCGTTGGGTGATGTCGCGATAGACCCAGAGGTGACCGGCATGGCGCCCCCCGCTGCTGATCACGAAGTAGTCACGTTCCAGGGTCTGGCCGCCTGCAGTCGTGAGGTGCTCTCCCATCGCGGATTCTCGGTTGGCGAGGAGGCGCTCCACGCCTGAGACGAAGTCGTCGGGGTCGGCGAAGAAGTCCTTGATGGCGTGAGCAGCCATCGAGCAGTCAGTCCCGGTGAGCTCATCGGCTGTCATCGGGAACGAGAAGAGGTCGACAAGTGCCTGGTTGGCGACAAGCACGTGTCGCGTCGCATCCTCGAGGAGAACCGCCGAGCCGAGGTGGTCGATCAGGCTGCGCATCTGGGCGGTTGCGTCAGCGAGCTTGCGCTGACGCTCGCGGTCCGCCGTGACATCACCTGCTCGCACCAGCACCGCCCCCACCTCCGGAAGGGCGGTCAGGTCTTCGGCGACCACCTCGCAGGTCAGGTAGGTGCCGTCCGCGCGCCGCAGCCGCAGATCCCTACTCTCGTGAGGCTGTCGCGTCCCCGCGCGTACCTCTGTCATGAACTCGGCGGCCGCCGACTGGTCCTCCGGGTGCACCAGGGTGAGCATGCCGCCTTCGAGCCGTGACTTGGCCGGATAGCCCAGCATGGCCTCTCCGGCGAGGAAGGTGCTGGCGCTGTCGACCCCGCACTGAATGACGGCTTGCGTTGAGTGACGGACGATCGCTTCGTATCGTGCCTGCGAGGCCCGGAGCAACTCTTGGGTGCGCCGGAGTTCAGTCATGTTGCGGATAAACCCGGTGAATTCGCGGCGACCTTCATGGATGGTGGGCACCACGATGAGCTCAACGATCAGGCGAGTGCCGTCCCGACAGACTGCGGGCAGCTCGAGACGCTGGTTGAGCACCGGGCCCTCGCCCGTTCGGAGATAGGTGGCGATGCCCTCCCGGTGGGCCTGTGACATCTCCGGTGGGACGAACAGGTCCTCCAGCGTTCTGCCCATTGCCTCCTGCCGGGACCAGCCGAAGAGCCGCTCCGAGGCCGGGTTGAACTCCACGACGAGCCCCTGCTCGTTGATCGTCACGATGCAGTCGAGCGCGGCGCGGACGATCTCCGCGCTGCGGTCGTCCGGGTGTGCGTCAGTCGACGTCGCCATCTCACGCGGCACGGAATGCAGCCCCTGAATGCGCGCTCATGGATATCACGATAAGCCACTCACCACGGCAATGAGTCGTGACCAAGGAAGATGATGCGTTAAGGAAAGAGAAATGCCATCACATAAAAGGGTCGTGACGCACGCAGGATATGCCGATGGTGCATTCATCGTTCGTGGACGCGATAGGCCACCGCTTGCCAACGGCGCCAGCGTTACCGCGGTCCCCTAGCCGAGAACCTCGTTCCAGACCGCCAAGGCCTCGTCAACGAGGCGTTCATCCACGATCAGAGCGGGGATGAAGCGTACGACCTGTCCCCAAGCTCCGCAGGTCAGCAACAGCAGACCGTGTTCATGGGCGTGCCGCTGTGCGGCGGCTGCAGAGGCCGGGTCGGGCTTGCCGTGCGCATCGCGGAACTCCACGCCCTGCATCAATCCCAGGCCACGCACGTTGCTGGCGGCGGGTAGGTGGCGCCGCACGGATTCCTCCAGACCAGCCCGCAGCTGGTGGCCACGGGCCGCTGCGTTCTCGACCAGGCCTTCGTCCTGGATGACGTCCAGAGTTGCCAGTGCGGCTGCGCAGGCCACCGCGTTGGCGCCGTACGTGCCCCCCTGCGATCCCGGCCACGCCTTGGCCATCAGCTCCGCGGAGGCCGCGATCGCGGACAAGGGGAATCCGGAGGCGAGTCCCTTGGCGGTGATCACGACGTCGGGGCGAGCCGCGAAATGGTCGTGCCCCCAGAACCGCCCGGTGCGCCCGTAGCCGGCCTGCACCTCATCGAGGACGAGCAGAATCCCGTGCTTGTCGGCCCGCTCGCGCAGGCCCGCGAAGAACTCCGTAGTGGCGGGCACGTAGCCGCCCTCGCCGAGGACCGGCTCGATCAGGAATGCGGCGGTGTCGGCCGGGGCGCTCACGGTCTGCAGGGTGTAGTCGAGCTGATCGAGCGCGAACTCCGTAGCCCGGTCCTGGGACCAGCCGTAGTGGTGCGGGTCCGGGAAGGGGCTGATGGTCACCCCTGACATCATCGGTGCGAAGCCCGAGCGGTACTTGGTGCTGGAGGAGGTCATCGAGGCGGCCGCGACCGTGCGCCCGTGGAAGCCGCCGTGGAACACCACGATGTTGGGCCGACCCGTGGCCTGGCGCACCAGCCGCAACGAGGCCTCCACGGCTTCGGAACCCGAGTTGGAGAAGAACACCCGGTCCAGCCCCGAGGGGAGAATCTCGCCGAGGCGCTCGGCCAGGGTCAGTAGGGGGCGGTGCATCACGGTGGTGTACTGAGCGTGGATGATCCGGCCCACCTGATCCTGCGCCGCCTGAACCACGCGCGGATGACAGTGTCCCGTGCTGGTGACGCCGATGCCGGCGGTGAAGTCGAGGTATCGGCGGTCGTCCTCGTCGAACAGCACCGCGCCTTCGCCGCGGGCCGCCACGACCGGCGTGGCCTGGGTGAGTACGGGTGAGAGTTGGGCCATGACGCAGCTCCTGCTGTCAGGGCGAGCCGCCGATCGGCGCGCACCGCCGTTGTCCGATTGTCGACAATACGGGGAAAGCGTAGCGTAGCCATCCACCCACAACCCAGGAGGCACCATGACCGACGTGGCGACGACCAGCACCAGCAGTGAGCAGGACGAGCTGGTCACGCGCACCCCCACGGACCTGTTCATCGACGGCGACTTCGGCCCCGCCAGCGGGGGTGCCACGTTCGACGTGGTCAATCCCGCGACCGGGAAGGTGCTGACTCAGGTGGCCGATGCCGCACCCTCGGATGGACGCCGGGCGTTGGATGCAGCCGTCGCCGCTCAGCCCTCTTTTGCCGCCACCACGGGACTGCAGCGGCATACCATGCTGATGCGAGCCTTCGAACTGCTACTGGAGCGTCAGGACGAGCTCGGCCTGCTCATGACGTTGGAGATGGGTAAGCCCTTGGCCGAGGCCAAAGGGGAGATCGCCTACGCTGCAGAGTTCTTCCGACACTTCGCCGGCGAGGCGCTGCGCATCGACGGTGGCTACCAAGCGTCCCCTCAGGGGGGTGGGCGTTTTCTGGTCCACAAGCAGCCCGTCGGCCCTTGCCTGCTCATCACACCGTGGAACTTCCCGGTGGCCATGGGCACGCGCAAGCTGGGCCCGGCGCTCGCGGCAGGCTGCACCAGCGTGCTGAAGCCCGCGCCGCAGACTCCCCTGTCGATGCTCGCCCTGGCGGGCATCCTGAAGGAGGCTGGGGTGCCGGACGGCGTGGTCAACATCGTCCCGGCCACGCAGGCCGCCGAGCTGATGGAGCCGCTGATCCGATCCGGGGACGCACGCAAGCTGTCCTTCACCGGGTCGACCTCGGTCGGCAAGATCCTGCTGGAGCAGTGCGCTGACAAGGTGTTGCGCACCTCGATGGAGCTCGGTGGCAACGCGCCCT
The DNA here is from genome assembly GCA_049650625.1 of Ornithinimicrobium sp. Taxonomy (GTDB): domain Bacteria; phylum Actinomycetota; class Actinomycetes; order Actinomycetales; family Dermatophilaceae; genus Ornithinicoccus. Next base: position 3,215 of record JBASAN010000099.1, on the reverse strand, counting down.
TCGTGGTCTTCGAGGACGCCGACCTGGAGGAAGCGATCAGCGGCTGTATGGCGGCGAAGATGCGAAACATGGGTGAGGCCTGCACCTCGGCCAACCGCATCTACGTCCACTCCTCTCTGATCGACGACTTCGGGTCAGGCCTGGCCAAGCGGATGAGCGAGCTGAAGGTCGGGGACGGCACGCTGGAGACCAGTCAGGTCGGACCGCTGATCGACGAGGCAGCGCAGAGCAAGGTCGACGGGTTGGTGCGTGACGCCCGAGAGCACGGCGCACGGGTCCTCGCCGGCGGTGAGGTCCCCGAGGGTGCCGGCTACTTCTACCCGCCGACGGTGTTGCAGGGCGTGCCCCGTCAGGCACGGATGCACGCGGAGGAGATCTTCGGCCCGGTGGCCGCGCTGACCCCGTTCGACACCGAGGACGAAGCCGTCGAGGCCGCCAATGACACCCGCTTCGGACTGGTGGCCTACGTCTTCACCAACGACCTGCGCCGAGCACTTCGCGTGGCCGAGCGGATCGAGGCCGGGATGATCGGACTCAACCAGGGCGTGGTGTCGAACCCCTACGCACCATTCGGTGGGATGAAGGAGTCCGGCTTGGGCCGTGAGGGTGGTTCGGTCGGCATCGAGGAGTTCCTCGAGACCAAGTACATCGGCATCGCGATGGGCTAGGGAGCCGAGGTCCGGCTCAGCCGGCGCTCTCGGCCTCGGGAGTGTCGGCGAGCCGGAGCAGGTCACGCACGGCGTCCGTCATGTGGAGGTGCAGGAGTCGGTCGGCTTCGGCCGCATCACCCCTGCGGATGGCGTCGGTGATTGCCCGATGCTCGGCCACTCGTTGGTGGTCGTCGTCCTGGGCGCTGCCCATGGCGTGGATGCAGAGCCGAGCCTCCACGACCTCGGTGGAGTGCAGCCGCACCAGGCGCTCGCTGCCGGAGTGGGCCACCAGCAGCTCGTGGAAGCGGATGTCGCACTCCCCGACCTGCTCGGAGTCCCCGGCCTCGGCGGCGTGCTGCATCTGCGCCAGCACGGGCTCCAGTGCGTCCGCCGTGGCCACGGGCGACTGCGCGACGACCACGGCTACGGCGCACCGCTCGACGGCGTCCCGGGCCAGATACATATCGCGCACGTTGTCGGGGGTCAGCTCCACGACGAACAGGCCGCGGTGGCGGATGGGCACCAGCAGACCCTCCTGAGTGAGGCGTTGCAGGCCCTCGCGCAGTGGCCCACGGCTGATGCCCAGCTGCTCGGCCAGCTGGGTTTCGTACATCTGGGCGCCAGGAGGGAAGTCACCGCGAGCGATCGCCTCGCGCACCGCGGCCGCGATGATCACCGGAGTCGACTGCTGCACCACCGGGGTGAGGCGAGGCGGAGCCGGAAGGTCGCTCACCGTGAGACCTGCTCGGCAGCCAGCGATCCGAGACCGGCAAGGTGGGCGCGTCGGCCCAGCAGACGCAGGCCCTCCCAGACCGTGACCTGGTTGGCGGTGAGCACCGGCATACCCGCTTCTTCCTCGAGTGGGCGCAGTCCGGCCAGAGTATGCATGGCCGTGTCGGGCACGAGCACAGCTTCGGCACCGCGGCGATCGGTCGCCCGCACCATGGCGCTCACGGACTCCAGATCCATCGTCCCCACTTCGGCTGCGGTCTGGATGCCGTGGGAGGTCAGGGAGGTCACGGTGATGCCGCAACGACCGAGCAGCTCGGTGAAACAGGCGGCCACGTCGTCGGGATAGGAGGCAGCGACCGCGACCCTTGTGACCCCGAGGTCGTGGGTGGCGTTCACAAACGCTAGCGAGGTGGATGAGGTGGGCACTCCGGTGCGCCGCTGGAGCCGAGAGACCTGCTCGCGGGCTCCGTCGAGCCCGAAGACGAAGCTGCCGGAGGTGCACGCCCAGACCAGCGCTCCTATGGGGTCGTCCTTGCCGAGGCCCTGGGAGTCCTCGCCCAGCAGCTCGTCGGCACCTTGGGCCAGCCGGGTGGAGGAGCCGAGATCCAGCAGCGCATCGACACGATGCGCGTCCTCGCCGACACTGGTCACTCCAACGGGGAAGCGCACCGGCCCCTGAGGATGGTCCGCGAGCATGTCCTCGGCGTGCCGGTAGTCATCGGCCGCGGAGACCCCCGGATACAGCAGACCTACCGCCGCCATCGCTCACCCCTTCGTTCGGATTGTCGACAACAATAGCGTCAGCCTGATGCGCAGCGGCGTTCTGGGAGGGGCTAGGAGTGCTCGCGCAGCTTGCCGCTGCGGGCGAGATGGGGGTCGGTGCACGCGGAGAGGTCGAAACAGCAGGGGCGCCGCTTGCCGTCGTCCAGCTTCGAGATCGTCACCTCGACCCGACGCTGCCGCGTCTGCGGGTTCTTCGTCGCTTGGACCCAGCGGACCCACTCCCAGCGCGCCATCGGGGTGATGTCGTCCCACCGATCACGGATCGTCGTCGGCGCCTCGGTCAATGCAGCGCCGAGGTCCTGTGGCACGTCCGGCTCGGGCCAGTCCGGCGACACCTGCACCGTCAGCTCTGCGAGGTCTCCGTCGTCCAGGCCGGATGCCTGCCCTCCGGCACCGGCGACACGGATCCAGTGGCCGCGTCGTCCGTCGGGCTCTACCACCGTGTCGAACGGATGGCCCTGGAGGGTTGCGTGCACCGCCACCTGGCCACGCGACGGGAGTTGCTCGCTGGCCGCCTCCGGCAGCCGGACGAGGCGGGTGTCATCGATCGAGGACACCTCGGCCTGGAACCGGATGACTCGCTCTGCCGTTGTCGGGGTGTCGGTGGGCATGGCGCGCACGACCTTTCTGCTCCGGTCTGTTGGCTCGAGCAGGTCCGGCAGCCAGCGAGCCTCATGACTACTCCATGCTACCGACGCGCCACGACGACGTCACGAGCCGGACACGCTGGAGGCGGGGACCTGAGCCAACGCCTGACCGGGGGTGGCGAGTTCGCACCCGACGGCGGTCAGGGCCGCCCAGAGGGTGACCTGGTTCGCGCTGAGCATGGGTATGCCGAGCTCCGCTTCCAGGGGCTCGATCAGGTCCAGGGTCGGCACATTGGTGCACGACATGAACACGGCGTCGGCGCCCTCTGCTCCTGAGGCAGGCAGAGCACTGCGCCAGAGTCGAGCCACCTCCGGGTAGGGCAGAGCCCAGATGCGCGAGGACAGACCAGCGGCCGCCGTGGAGACGACCTGCACGCCCGCCTGCGCCAGGAAGGCACCCAAC
>JBASAN010000098.1:0-3375 GCA_049650625.1 Ornithinimicrobium sp. | reverse complement strand
CGACTGGCTCACCAACGTCGCGACGTCGCTGACGCCACCGGCACGGATGGTGCGCAGGTCCAGCTGATCGACCTCGACCGTGCCGCGGTCGGGATCGACCAAGCGCAGCGACAGGTTGGCCAACGTCGACTTGCCGGACCCGGTGGGGCCGACCAGCGCGGTGGTGCTGCCAGCCGGGATGTCCAGGCTCACCCCATGGATGACCGGAACCTGCTCGAGATCCTCTGGCCTCGGCTGCAGCGAACGTCCGTCACGGTCGGTGGTCCACTGTGCGCTGTCTGCGCTGGTGTCGACGCGATAGGAGAAGTCGATGTCCGTCAGGGTCGACCTCGCCGGACCTGAACCCTCGAGCGTGTCCGCGCCGTGCTCCATCGCGCCGCGGGCCTGGAGCACGGAGTTCACCCGCTGGTAACCCACGACCGAGCGAGGGATCTCGGCCAGCACCCACCCGAGGGCCCGCACCGGGAAGGCCAGGATGGAGAACAGGTAGGCGATCTGGACGACATCGGCGGCATCCAGGTCACCGGAGGCCACCCGTGCCGTGCCGGCGCCGAGCACCGCCAGCGTGCCGAGCGTGGGGATTGCTTCGATGGCGGGCTCGAAGACCCCCCGGGTGCGACCGACGTCGATGAGCGAGTCCCGCAACGTGTTGGTCACACTCCCGAAGCGCTGTCCCTCCTCGCGCTCGCGCCCCATCGCCTTCACCACGAGCCCGGCTTCGAAGGACTCGTGGGCGACCTCGCTCACTTCGGCGCGGAGCTGCTGTGCCCGGGTGATCTTGGGCGACATGGCTCGCTGGTAGACCAGATTGGCGCCGAACAGTCCGGGAAACACCAGCAGGCCGATGAAGGCCAACACGGGGTCGACGAGGACCATCTGGGCGCCAGCGATGAAGAGCATCACGATGACGCCGAGGGCCATCGGAAGGGGGTTGAAGACCTGCCAGGTGGCTTCGACGTCAGAGTGTGCGTTGGACAGCAGCTGTCCGGACGGGTGGCGGTGATGCCAGGTCAGGGGGAGCCGCAGATACTGCCGGGTCACCCGCTGCCGGTAGCGGGCCTGGAGGTTGAACCCGGCGATGGTGGCCAGCACCCGCCGCAGGACGGTGCCGATGACGTTGACGATGACGATGGCGACGAGCACGCCGAAGATGGTCCACAAGCCCTCAGCCCCCACGGTGCCGGCGCGGATCGCCGGGGTGACGACAGCGTCGGTGAGGTAGCCCAGGGCCCAAGCTGTGGCGACCGTGGCCCCGGCCCAGAGGACCGCACCGACGATGGCCCCGGCCAACCACTTGGGCTGTTGCTTGGCGCCGACCCAGATGATCCGCAGACCTTGCCGCAACACGGCGCCACTGGGCCGAGGCGGGACGACCGGGCGCGCAGATGCCGTCGACGCCATAGGGCAGGGCCGCCTTTCGTCGCGGTGAAGAAGGGCACGCCGAACGGGGCCGAACGAACGTGGAGAACCGTATCGTCGCACGCGGCTCACCGTGACCGGCGAGGGAGGGCGCCCTGCCTTTCGGGAAGGTCGGCATCCGCAGATCGGGCATCTGCGTCAATGTTGACCGCCTCGGGTGTTTTGATAGATCCATGAACCTGGCTCAGCACCATCGGCAAGCCTTCTGCGACGCCGCCGAGGCGGCCGGCCCCCAGGCGCCGACGTTGTGCGAAGGGTGGACCGTCGCCGACCTGGTGGCGCACGTGGTGGTGCGGGACGGCAGACCCGACGCCCTCGTGGGAATGATCCTCCCGCCGGCCGAGGCTCACGGCGAGGCAGTGCGCCGCGCATTCGCGTCGTCGCCCTTTCCGGAGCTACTGGACCGGGCTCGCTCCGGTCCTCCCCGGTGGAGCCCAGCGCGCCTGCCGAGCGTGGATGACGCGATGAACGTCGTCGAATTCGTGGTGCACCGAGAGGACATCGTCCGAGCCGATCCCGACTGGACCACCGACGCGAGCGACGAGGTTGACCGCGAGAGCGCTGAGGCGACGTGGTCCGCGCTACGCCGGATAGGCCGACTCTTGTACCGCGGAGCGCCCACGGGCGTCGTCCTGCGTGTGCCACGGCTCGGTCGCGCCGTGATGCGTCGGCCCTCCCGCGGGCAGCGCTCGGTGGTGCTGACCGGTCCCGCGGTGGACTTGCTCCTGCACGCCTTCGGCCGCACCAGCCACGCTCGTGTCGAGGTCTCGGGAGACGCGAGCGACGTGGCCGCCTTCTCCACGACCCCACTGGAGGTGTGAGGTCGACTCCGAGGTCCACCTGCATCCGGCCGCAGCCATCACGCTGCGGCTCCTGGCGACTGACCGCATGGGTCCCCAGCTGGTCGGAGTCGACGGCCGCAGCGGCTCCGGGAAGACCCGCCTGGCCGCGGACGTCACCGAGAACCTCCGCCGGCAACGGGCGTCCGTGGTCACTATCTCGATGGACGACCTCTACCCCGGCTGGGACGGTTTGTCGGCGTCTCTGCCTCGGCTCTGCACAGGCGTCATCCAGCCCTTGAGCAAGAAGTGCGCCGGGGCCTATGAGCGCTACGACTGGAACGCAGGACGGTTCGCCGAAACCGTCAACGTGCCGCTGGCCGATGTGGTCATCATCGAGGGGGTCGGCGCCACCGCCCATGCGTGCCGCAGCGACCTGACGACCACGATCTGGGTCCAAGCATCTCCCTGGGTCAGAAGGGATCGCGCCCAGCGACGTACCGACCAAGGGAACTTCGCGCCCCATGCCGACCGGTGGGCGGCGCAGGAGGACGAGCTCTTCGGAGCGGACACCTACCCGCAGGCACCGATCGGGTACGACTTCGTCGTCGACACCGATCCCGACACCGAGACGGGTCTGCGTTGCCAGCAGCAGACCGTCGTGAGTCGTGCCGATGGATGACCCCGGGTCCGCGGCCAACATCCGCGGCCTGCCCCAGGCGGTACGGACCCGGGTCAGTGTCGACACCCTTCGGCAAAGCGCCCGACGCCTGCGCTCGCGGCTGCCGTTGATCCTGCAGGGGGCGTTCGGGGCGGCTGCCGCGTGGTTCATCGCCACCGACCTCCTGGGTCACCCCATGCCGTTCTTCGCACCGGTGACCGCCATGATCTGCCTGGGGCTGACCTATGGCAACCGGCTCCGACGAGTGGTCGAACTGACCGTCGGGGTCGCGATCGGGGTGATGGTGGGCGACGTGTTCGTCCACTTCTTCGGCGTGGGGGTATGGCAGATCGCCGCGGTATGCGTGGTCGCCATGTCGTTGGCAGTGCTGGCGGGGGCCGGCCAGCTGCTGATGCTGCAGGCCGGGACTCAGGGAGTGATCGTCGCCACCCTGGTCAGCGGGGACGGTCAGGCGTTCGGGCGCTGGATCGACGCCGTCGTCGGAGGGTTGGTCGC
>JBASAN010000097.1:0-12506 GCA_049650625.1 Ornithinimicrobium sp. | reverse complement strand
GAGCTGGGGGACACGGTGGCTCGGGAGGTCATGGTGCCGCGACCGGACATGGTGACCACCCACCGGGACAAGACCCTGCGCCAGGCCATGTCGCTCTTCCTGCGCTCCGGCTTCTCGCGTGTCCCGGTGATCGGCGACGGGAGCGACGACGTGTTGGGGTTGCTGTACTTCAAAGACGTGGCGCGGGAGGTCAACGCCCGGGGGGTGAAGGCGGAGTCGATCCGCGTGAGCGACGTCATGCGTTCGGTGCATCGCGTACCGGACAGCAAGCCGGTGGACGGGTTGCTGCGCGAGATGCAGCAACAACGGCTGCACTTCGCGATGGTCATCGATGAGTACGGAGGCACTGCCGGGCTCATCACGATCGAGGACATCTTGGAGGAGATCGTGGGCGAGATCACCGACGAGTACGACCGTGACGTGCTGGAGGTCGCCCACCTCGACGACGGGTCGGTCCGCGTGCCCGCGTCGATGCCGGTGGACGACCTGGCCGATATGTTCGACACCACGATCGAGATCGAGGACGTCGACAGTGTGGGCGGTCTGCTCGCCGCCACCATCGGGATGGTGCCCATCGTCGGTTCGACCGCGGAGGTAGCGGGGTTGCTGCTCACCGCGGAGCGCATGGCCGGCCGTCGCCGCCGCGTCGCGACCGTGTTGGTCACCGAGGCCGCCGAGGAGGGGGCCGCAGGCCAGGCCACCGGTGACCAGTCGCAGGAGCCATCGACCACTGATGGGCCGGACGACGAGCCCGAACCTCCGGCACGCCGCCGGACCCGATCCAGGAGCGCGTCGTGAGCGAGACCGAGAGTCCAGAGCCGTCATACCGGTCGGGTTTTGCCGCGCTGGTCGGCCGGCCCAACGCCGGCAAGTCCACGCTGACCAATGCCCTGGTGGGCCAGAAGGTGGCGATCACCTCCAGCAAGCCGCAGACCACCCGGCACGCCATCCGTGGCATCCGAAACGCCGAGCACTCCCAGCTCGTCCTGGTGGACACCCCCGGACTGCACCGGCCGCGCTCCCTGCTCGGTCAGCGCCTCAACGACCTGGTCCGCGAGACGCTACTGGGGGTGGACGTCATCGGCTTCTGTATGCCGGCCGACCAGCGTCCCGGCCCCGGGGACCAGTTCATCGCCGCGGACCTCAAGGAGTTGCAGCGGGCCCGCAAGGTCCCGGTGGTGGCCATTGCGACGAAGGCCGATGCGGTTGACCGTGACCACCTGGCTGAGCACCTGATGGCCATCGACCGGCTGGCCGACTGGTCCGAGATCATTCCGTGCTCTGCGGTCCGCGGGCAGCAGGTGGACGAGGTCGGTGACGTCCTTGCCTCCTACCTCCCCATCTCCCCGGCGATGTATCCCCCTGACATTATCTCCGACGAACCGCAGGTCGTGATGATCGCCGAGCTGGTCCGGGAGGCGGCGCTGGAGGGGGTGCGGGACGAGTTGCCGCACTCCCTGGCCGTGGTCGTCGACGAGATCATGCCTCGACCGGACCGTCCGGATAGCGACCCGATGACCGATGTGCGTGTGCATGTGTTTGTCGAGAGGCCGAGCCAGAAGGCCATCATCATCGGCCGGGGTGGCTCTCGGTTGCGCGACGTGGGCACCACCGCCCGCCAGGGCATCGAGAAGATCATCGGACACCGCGTCTATCTGGACCTCCATGTCAAGATCGCCAAGGACTGGCAGCGCGACCCCAAGCAGCTGCAGCGGCTGGGCTTCTAGCGCCCCCCGCGCGCTGGGGGCCGAGTCCTCAGCCGCGAGGATGGCCCACGTGCTCGGTCAACCAGTCGTTGATCGCAGCGGCGTCACGCCACAGTGCGGTCACCCGGTCCAAGGCAGCGCGGGTGAAGATCCAGTTCTGACCGGGATCGAAGGCGCGGGAGACCGTCAGGCTCTTGTGCCGGAGCAGTTCGATCCGTGGGTGGTCTATCGAGTACCCGCGGGGAGCAGTCTTCAGGGCGGAACCGCCGACGTCGAGACCGGCGGCCCGGGCCTGCCGGACCAGCGCGGTGAGCCTTCGACCCGACGTGTCGTCGTCGACCGCCGCGTAGTAGCGCTGCAGCTGATCGCGGGTCATCAGGTAGATCCCTGAGGCCACAAACAGTCCTTCGGCGCCGATGTGCACGTAGTAGACCGAAGAGGACTCGCTGTCGTCACCGATGGCGGCAGCGCCATGGAGTTTGTAGGGCGACTTGTCCTTGCTGAACCGCACGTCGCGGTTGGGTCGGTAGACCTTGCCGTTGGCGCCGAACTCCTCAGCGACCTCGGCCAACAACCGCTCCAGCGGCCCGCGAACGTGATCGTCGTAGACGTCGCGGTGGTCGTTGAAGAACTCCCGGTTGTTGTGGGCTTTCAACTCTGACCAGAACGAGATCGCCCGGTCACCGAAACCCTCGAACGGAGGTATCTGATCGCTCACGGTTCTCGCTCCTCGCCGGTCCCGGCACGTGGGTGCATCTGCCTACCTTCTCGTAGCCGCATCCCCCTAGTCATGGTCGGGTGCCCGTGGTTGAGTGGGCTCCATGAAGAAACTCATCAATGACCCCGCGGATGTGGTCGACGAAGCCCTGCACGGGATGGCCCTTGCCCACGCAGATCGACTGCGTATCGACCACGACCTGAAGATCGTCTATCGCAAGGACGGTGCCCGCCAGGGCAAGGTCGGGCTGGTCTCCGGGGGTGGCTCTGGGCACGAGCCGATGCACGGGGGGTTCGTCGGCACGGGCATGCTCGACGCGGCCTGCGCGGGGGAGATGTTCACGTCGCCGGTGCCCGACCAGATGATGGCGGCGACCAAGGCCGTGGACGGCGGCGCGGGGGTGTTGCACATCGTGAAGAACTACACCGGGGACGTGATGAACTTCGAGATGGCCGCAGAGCTGGCCGAGGCGGACGCCGGCACGGAGGTTGCCTCCGTGGTGCTCGATGACGATGTCGCGGTCCAGGACTCGCTCTTCACCGCAGGCCGGCGGGGTGTGGGGGTGACGGTGCTGCTGGAGAAGATCGTCGGAGCCGCGGCCGAGGCAGGCGCCTCGCTGAAGGAGTGCACCGAGCTGGCCACGCGGGTCAACGGCAGCGGCCGCTCGAGGGGGATGGCGCTGACGTCGTGCACGGTGCCCGCCGCCGGCCGGCCGACCTTCGACATCGGCGACGACGAGATGGAGATCGGCGTCGGTATCCACGGCGAGCCCGGGCGCGAACGGATGAAGCTGGCCCCCGCCCGTGAGGTGGCGGCGATGCTCGTCGACCCCGTGCTGGCCGACCTCGGCGCCGCCCGGGGCGACGGCGTCATTGCCTTCGTCAATGGCATGGGGGGCACCCCGCTGATCGAGCTGTATCTGATGTACAACGAGGTGGCGCAGATCCTGGAGAAGTCCGGCATCACCATCGCCCGATCGCTTGTGGGCAACTACATGACCTCCCTCGATATGGCGGGGTGTTCGGTGACGCTGCTCAAGGCCGACGACGAACTGGTGCGCCTGTGGGATGCGCCCGTCAACACTCCCGGCCTGCGCTGGGGCGTGTGATGGCTGATCTTGCAGCCTTCCAGGCCTGGATGGGAGATTTCGCGCAGGTCATCCACACGAACGAGGAGCATCTGACCGACCTGGACCGGGCTATCGGCGACGGAGACCATGGCAGCAACATGGCCCGCGGCACGAGCAAGGTGGCGGCCCTGACGGAGGGCGAGGAGTTCGCCTCCATCGATGCCTACCTGAAGAAGGTCGGTATGACGATGGTGAGCACCATCGGTGGCGCCTCAGGCCCCCTCTACGGCACGTTCTTCCTTCGGATGGCGGGGCCCCTGGCCGGCGTCCAGGAGGCCGACGCCGAGGCCGTCGGTGCGGCGCTGAGGGCCGGCGTCGAGGGAGTGCTGGCCCGTGGCAAGGCCGAGGTCGAGGACAAGACGATGTACGACGCCTGGGCGCCCGCGGTGGAGGCTTTCGAGGCTGCGGCCGCGGACGGTCTGAGCACGGCATTGACCGCTGCCGCCGAGGCGTCGGCGAGGGGCCGCGACGCCACGCTGGACCTGGTCGCGCGCAAGGGCCGGGCCAGCTATCTCGGTGAGCGCAGCCGCGGCCACATCGACCCCGGAGCGACGAGCACCACGATGCTCCTGGAGGCCGCAGCCCGCACCCTGTCATGATCGGCATTGTGGTGGTGAGCCACAGTCACGCCTTGGCTCAAGCGGCGGTGGAGCTGGCCTCCGAGATGGTGGAGGCCAGCGACCTTCCGCACATTGCGGTCGCTGCGGGACTCGATGAGACCACGTTGGGCACCGACGCGGCCGCGATCGCCGCAGCGATCGAGCAGGCCGACAGCGACGAGGGCGTACTGGTGCTGCTCGACCTGGGCAGCGCCGTCCTCTCGGCCGAGATGGCTCTGGAGCTGATCGACCCCGATCTGGCGCAGCGCGTCGAGCTGTCCAGTGCAGCGCTCGTGGAAGGCTTGGTCGCGGCCGTGGTGACCGCATCCGGTGGCGCCGACCTACCCACCGTCCGGGCTGAGGCGGAGGCCGGGCTGCGGGCCAAGCGAGAGCACCTCGACGACGCGGCGCAGGACCCTTCGGATGCTTGTTCCGAGGCGCACAGCGAGCCAGCCTCCGATGCCGAGTCCCGAGAGCTGATGGTCGACGTACCCCACGGGTTGCACGCGAGACCCGCCGCCCGGTTGGTCGCCTGCGTCAATCGATTCCCCGGGACACAGGTGCGCCTGCGCAACCTCGACGGCTCTGATCGCGAGGTCGATGCCGGCAGTCTGAGCGCCGTCGCTTCCCTCGGTGTGCGGCAAGGGCACCGTGTGCAGGTGCGGGCCGAGGGCGAGCATGCCGGGGCGGTGCTGGCGGCGTTGGCCGCATTGGCCGATGCCCGCTTTGGTGACGGTGCAGAGCCTGTCCCGCGGGGTGGAACCGAGACACCCTCCGGCGGCGCTCGGTCGACGGGGGCCGAAGCGGCCCCTGCGGATTCGGCTTCCATGGGCTCGGGTCTGGAGGCGGCGATCGGGGTCGTCATGCGGGCCCAGGGCGCCGTGGATGCCGCCGATTACACGAGCTCCGGTGATCCCGACAGCGAGAAGGATCGGTTGCGGTCGTCGGTGGAGGCAGCCATCGCCGAGCTTCACAAGGTCGCTGCCACCACTCGAGAACGGGTGGGGTCGGGGGAAGCCGAGGTGTTCGACGCTCACGTCGCGCTGCTGCAGGACGCCGCCATGACCGAGCCAGCCTACGCAGACATCGCTGAGGGGATGGCGGCCGCGCGGGCATGGAAAAAGGCTGGCGACGCCGTGGCGTCCATTTGGGCCGAACTGCCCGATGAGTATCAGCGAGAACGCGCTCAGGACGCCAGGAGCGTCACTGACCGTGTGCTTCGGCATCTGGTCCTCGGGGGTGAGCCCGGACCGTCGGAGCAGACCGAGGACGGGCGACACATCCTTGTGGTGTCCGAGTTGGACCCGGCGACGGCGGCGCAGGTGGACGCCCACACGACGGTCGGCATCCTTTCGACCGGTGGCGGGGCGACCGGCCACGGTGTCCTGATCGCGTCCGCACGCGGGATACCGGTGCTGACCGGCATCCAACGGGCTGCCGATCTCGTCGACGGCACGGTCGTCGCCTTCGACGTCCGCAACCGCACGGTGCTGCTGGACCCCAGCGAGTCCGAGCGGCGCGACTTCGAGGTCTTGCTGGCCCAGCGGGCGAGGCAACAGGACGAGGATCGGGATGCCGCCAGCTCCCCGGGGCAGACCCGGGACGGCTCGCTGATCGAGGTGCTGGCCAATGTGACGAGTGCCCAGGAGGCAGAACAGGCCGTCCGGTTGGGCGCGGAGGGCTCCGGGCTGGTGCGGACCGAGGTGATGTTCGGTGGGTGGTCGAGCGCGCCCACGGTGGACGAGCAGGTCGCTGAGCTCACGGCCGTTGCAGTGGCGCTCGGCGGGCGTCCGATGACGGTCAGGACGTGGGACATCGGGGCGGACAAGCCGCTGGCCTTCTGGGCGCCCTCAGCCGAGCAGAACCCCTTCCTCGGCGTCCGGGGCGTGCGCGCCTTCGTCGCGGACCCCGGGCTTCTGCGTGACCAGCTCGAGGCCGTCTGTCGTGTCGCGCAGGACCACCCGCTGCGGGTGATGTTCCCCATGGTGTCCACGGTCGGGGAGGTGCAGTGGGCGTGGGAACAGCTAGCCCACGCCGGGTCTCGACTGGCAGGAGGGGTGCCGGAGTCGCTCGAGGTCGGCATCATGGTCGAGGTGCCCTCGGCTGCTCTGCGCGCCGAAGCGATGTCCGTGTCGCTCGACTTCGTCAGCATCGGGACCAACGACCTGACGCAGTACACCGTGGCCGCCGAGCGGGGAAACGCCGGCGTCGAGCACCTCTTCGACCCATTGGATCCAGCCGTGCTCGGATTGATCGCCCGGGTGTGCGCCGAGGTGGCCGAGGGCGTGAGCGTCGGAGTCTGCGGCGGCGCAGCCAGCGATCCCTCCTCCGCCGCGCTGTTGGTGGGGTTGGGAGTTGATGACCTGAGCGCAACCCCGGTGGCCGTGCCGCAAGTCAAGGCCGTGCTGCGGCGGAACACCATCGGCCAGTTGCAGGACCTGGCCCAACGGGCGCTGCACTGCGACTCCGCCGCGGAGGTCCGCGAGCTGCTCGCGAGGCTGGACTAACGCACCCCTGCGGTCCGGAACTGGATGCTGATCCGCGGACCGGTCGGCGCGGAAGTCTTCGGCACGCAGTGGTCCCAGGTGCGTTGGCAGGACCCGCCCATCACCAAGAGGTCGCCGTGACCCAGCACATAACGCCGTGAGTCCCCACCGCCACGGGGGCGGAGCATCAACGCTCGGGGGGCGCCGAGCGACACGATGGCCACCATGGTGTCCGTCGTGGCCCCGCGGCCGAACCGGTCCCCGTGCCACGCCACGCTGTCGCGGCCGTCCCGGTACAGGCACATGCCTACCGTTCGGAACGGCTCTCCGAGATCCTGCCGGTAGTGCTCGCCGAGAACGTCGCGGGCCGTCACCAGGACAGGGTCGGGCAGCACCTCGGTTTCGTCGTAGTAGCGCAACAGGCGAGGAGTATCGACCACCCGGTCGAACATCTGTCGGCGCTCGCCGTGCCACTCCACGGCCGCAGGTCCGCCCAGCCGCAGCCGGTCGAACAGCTCGTCCGACCCGGTCACCCACCCGGGGCGTACGTCGACCCACGCGCCGAGGCCGAGCTGGGTGCGGGTGACGGCGTCACCGAGCGGGCGGAGGCCCACCTCGTCCACCTGGTCCAACAGACTGCCCTGCCAGCACACTCTCATAGCGCATGGTAGAACACGTGTTCGATACATTGTCAACCCCACCCGCCACGCCGATGTCGACCCAGGTGAACCCTGCATTTGTGCCGCCGGGGCGACAGAAATGCAGGGTTCAGCAGCGCGCTGGGCACCGTCGACGGGTGGGGCGCTGCCCGTTCACCGACGGTGCGTACGTCAGCGGTCCCGCTGCTCGTACTGGTACGTCGGCGTCTCCCGATAGCCCAGTCCTCGGCCGCTGACCAGTCGCAGGTCGTCGATGAGCACGCGCTTGTTCCCGCGGATGTCGAAGGACCAACCCTCGACGGCATCGAGCTGCAGGCCGTTATCGGGTGCGCCCGCTGGCTGTTTGCGGTCGCGCTCGAACGCAGCCCAGGGGATGGTGACCAGAGACCATCCACGGCCGTCGCGGAAGTCCGCGGTCCAACGCTCGGCCGTGTCCGGTGCCTGGTAGACGCGGACGTAGTCGACGAAGTAGTCCGCCGGCAGCTCCAGGTCCGGTCCAACAGGGCCGCCGAAGTTGCCACCCAGGGCCTGGTTCAGCAACAGCGTGTAGGGCTTGTCGAAGGGCCAGTCGTTCGGAGCCACGTCGGCCGGGGTGGCCTGGTGGAACTTGACTCCATCCAGGTACCACTCGATCAGCTCGGGCTGCCAGTCGACCGTGATCGTGTGGAAGCGCTCGGGAACGGGCTCGTCCAAGGTGATCGTGTCTCCGAACGACTCACCTCCGGCGTATCCGGGACCGTGGATGGTCCCGAAGACCTCGTTGGCCTCACGACCGACGAACTCGTAGAAGTCGATCTCACCCGTGCTGGGCCATTTGACGTCCCGGAAGTCGTTGCCGAGCGACCAGAAGGCGGGCCAGATGCCAGCCCCGGACGGTGCCTTGACGCGAGCCTCGATGCGACCGTACTGGAACTCCTGCTTGCCTTCGGTCACGAGCCGAGCCGATGTGTTGGTGCACGGTCCGTACCAGCAGGGCAGGTCCTTCCTCTCCGGGTTGCGCACGTCACGCGTGGTGATCCGAAGGTTGCCTCGTCCATCCAGAGCCGCGGACTTCCTGCTGTTGTCGTAGTACTGAAGCTCCTGGTTGCCCCAGCCCCAGCCTCCGGTCTCGTAGGACCAGTTGTCGGAGTTGGGGCGAGCGCCTTCACGCCCCTTGAACTCGTCAGACCACACCAGCTCCCAGTTCTCGGGTCCCGGATCGGGTGCACCCTGGTCCAGGATCGTCACGCTGGCCTTGCCGCGACTTCCTGAGCCGTAGTGCCAGAAACTCAGCCCGTCGCTGTCGGACCAGTCCTCACCGCCGGCCAGCTCCCGGCTGACCGTGCCGTTGCCTCTGGCCTTGATCACGTCTTCGGGATAGACCTGCCCGGGGCGAGCCAGGCGATCGTCGGGGCCGATCTCGACCGTCCGTACGGACGCTTTGCGGTCCGATCGGAGCAGGCCCGGCTCGGACCCGTCATCGATCAGGTCGGTGTCGCGCGGGTCGTCGTCGGTGATGCTCACGACGCCTCGAGTACCGGGGCCTCCGGGCAGGCCGTCGGTGTCGGTGAGCACGATCTGGAAGGACTCGTCGACCTCCCAGCTGTCGTCGTCGACCGTCGGCACGCTCAGCGTGGTGGTGCGCTCACCGGCCGGGATGACCGCGGTCCCGGTGGTCTCCTCGTAGTCACGGCCGGGGGAGGCCGTCACATCCTCGGAGACGGTGACGTCAGTGGAGTCGCTGGTGGCCCAGTTCAGGGTGATATCGCGGTCCGCCGGGCGGCTCAGGCGCACGGTCACCTCGGCGGAGTCGCCCTCGGTCACCGAGGTGACGGGCGGGGCGAACTCCACCTTGAGGGGACGCTCGCCGTAGAGCGCGGCGTCATCGACATAGACCTGTCGTTCGGCACCCCCTGTGCCGAGGCTGCCGACGCCCCATCCGTTGATCTCTTCCAGACCGAAACCGTCATCGGGTGCGCCGTTCCCGACGAACTTGAACGCGAACTCATCCCATTCCCAGGACAGCTGGCGCCAGCCGGCGACGTCGTCCACGAAGCTGGCCGTCCATCGTCCGGCGGTGTCGGCGTCGCCGCTGTCGGGAGCACGGTTGTCGAGAACGTCGACGAACATCGACGTCCCCGCTCCGGTGCCGAGGAACCACATCGAGAAGCCTTCGCTGGCCGAGGCGTCCACGGGCTCCCAGGTGCCTTCGCCGTCCACGAACTGGCGGAGGAACCCGCCGAACGAGCCGGTGTTGCTGACCAGAGAGATGGCTTGTCCACCGGCCGGCGCTGGCGCCTCGGGAGTGGGAGTCTCCAGGGCGGTGTAGGCGTACCCGTCACCCGCGAACTGGATCGGTTGGCCTTCGGGCAGTGCCGTGCTGAAGTCGTCGAGCACGATGACGGGCTCGGGCAGGGAAGTCTCCTGCCCGGTGGCCGACAGGCTGAGGGGGACCGTGATGACTCCGGCGAGGGCGAGGGCCAGAGGAGTGCGCAGACGACGGGCACGGGCTCGTGCTCGATGGGGTCCGGGTCGGGCTTCGGTGGCGATGAAACGACGATGGTCCATGTTCACGGTGGTCCTCCTTGACCAGAATGCACCAGACCCCAGAACTCCGGGGGCGGGGGATGCGGTGCCCGAGACTCTACCGCAGAGAGCGCTCTCTGGGGAGGTGGGACGGGCGGCTCTACTATTCACCGTGTGTCATCGTGTGCTGTCGGCAGAGGCCCGAGTCGTGGGCGGCGTCCGTGAGCGATCGCCCCACCCTCGAGCAGGTCGCGGTGCGCGCCGGCGTCTCCCGAGCGACGGTCTCTCGCGTGGTGCGTCACGAGCCGACGGTCGACCCCGAGATCGTCCGCGCCGTCACCCGGGCGGTCGACGACCTGGGCTACGTGCCCAACGCCGCTGCCAGGTCCCTGATGACCGGGCGGTCCGGGACGGTGGCCCTGATCGCGATCGAGAGCGACCACCGCGTCTTCGGAGATCCGTTCTTCGCGTCCGTCGTGCGCGGGGTCTGCCACCAGCTCAGCGAAGCCGAGGTGCAGCTCACCCTGCTCATGGCCCACACCGAGGCGGATATCGCTCGGCTGCGTGCCTTCTTGACCGCCGGCCACGTCGACGGAGCGATGGTCATCTCCGAGCATCAGCGCCTCGATGTCGTCACGCAGCTGGGCACTCTCGGCGTGCCGATCGTGATGGGCGGACGGCCCATCGACCCTGAGGCTGGCCCGGTGATCTTCGTCGACCACGCCAACCAGGACGGTGCATGGATGGCGGCTCGTCGACTCCTGGACCGAGGATGCCGATGCATCGGCACCGTCGCCGGTCCGCAGGACATGTCGGCCGGAGTCGACCGGCTACTGGGTTTCGAGGCCGGGTTGGGTCAGGACTTCCGCCGCGAGCGTGTCGAGTGCGCTGACTTCAGCACGGACGGTGGGCAACGAGCGGCCGAGAAGCTGCTGGACCGTGAGCCCGATATCGACGGTTTGTTCGTGGCCTCGGACCTGATGGCCCTGGGCGCCTTCAAGGCCCTGCGGCATCGTGGTCTACGCGTGCCGGAGGACGTCGCCCTGGTGGGGTTCGACGACAACGACGTGGCGGCCGCCATGGTCCCCGGCCTGACGACGATCCGGCAGCGCACCGGCCTGCAGGGTCGGCTGATGGCCCGTCTGCTCCTGAACGAGCTGGACCCACCGCAGGATCGTGAGTGGCCCGATGGTGTGCACGACATCGAGAACGGGTCGCTGGTGCTCGACGTGGAGCTGGTGGTGCGCGACAGCGGCTGACGACGCGGCTGGGGCAATGCCTCGCTCCCGGCCGAAGAAGCGGACAATAGAGGTATGCCGCTCTATCGGGACGCCGCGATCGTGCTGCGGACCCACAAGCTGGGGGAGGCGGACCGCATCGTCACCTTGTTGACCCGGGGCCGCGGCAAGGTGCGGGCGGTGGCCAAGGGGGTGCGCCGGACCAAGTCCAAGTTCGGAGCGCGCCTGGAACCGGGGATGGTGGTCGATGTCCAGTGCTACGAAGGCCGCAACCTCGATACGGTCACCCAGGCCGAGGGCCTGGCGTCCTACGGTGAGGCGATCTCACACGACTACGACGCCTGGACCGCCGCCAACGCCATGCTCGAGTTGTGTGACCACCTCATCAGTGAGCATGAAGTGGCCCCTCGGCAGTTCCTCCTCCTGGCCGGTGGCTTGTCCTCGCTCGCCGACGGGACGCACGAGGCACGGATGGTCCTCGACAGCTACCTGCTGCGCACCATGGCCATCGCCGGGTGGGCGGCCAGCTTCCACGACTGTGCTCGCTGCGGGGCTCCGGGACCGCACCGCGCCTTCAACGCCGGGATCGGTGGAGCGGTGTGTCCGGTATGCCGCCCGCCGGGCTCCTCGGCCCCGGCCGCGGAGACGTTCGAGCTCCTCACTGCACTGCAAACGGGCCGCTGGGCTGACGTCGACGACAGCCGGAGGCAGCACCGCACGGAAGCCAGCGGGCTGGTCGCGGCCTACCTGCAGTGGCATCTGGAGCGTGGGGTCCGTGCCCTGCGCTACGTCGAGACCAGCCCGCCTGCCCCTCTGGCATGATCGCGCCCATGGCTGGCCCGCATGAAGCACCGAAGAAGCCGTTCGCTCATCCCAGCGGCGCCGAGCCTCCGCGGATTCCGGCGCATCTGGTCCCCCGACACGTCGCAATCGTGATGGACGGCAACGGTCGGTGGGCCAATGGTCAGGGGCTGACCCGGGTCGAGGGCCACAAGGCGGGGGAGGCCTCGCTGCTCGATGTGATCGCCGGTGCTATCGACGTCGGCATCACCTGTGTGTCCGCCTACGCGTTCTCCACCGAGAACTGGAAGCGATCGCCGGAGGAGGTCCGGTTCCTGATGGGCTTCAACCGCGACGTGATCCGGCGGCGGCGTGACGAGATGGACTCCTGGGGAGTGCGGGTGGTGTGGTCCGGTCGGCGGCCCCGACTCTGGCGCTCGGTCATCAACGAGCTACAGGAGGCTGAGGAGCGGACGAAGAACAACGACGTCATCACCCTGAACTTCTGCGTCAACTACGGAGGTCGGGCCGAGATCGCCGACGCCGTGCGGGTCATCGGCGCCGAGGTGGCCGCCGGCCGGCTCAAACCGTCCCGGATCGATGAGCGCACCATCGCCCGACATCTCTACCACCCGGACGTGCCCGACGTGGATCTGTTCGTCCGGTCCTCCGGAGAGCAGCGCACG
>JBASAN010000096.1:0-12086 GCA_049650625.1 Ornithinimicrobium sp. | reverse complement strand
GTCGGCTTCGGCTCGGCCATCGCGACGATCCTGCTGATCATCAGCCTGGTTTTCATCGTGGTCTACATGATCTCGATCTACCGTGAGGACTCTCCGAAATGAGCACCACGACCTCGGTCACCCCGTCTGCCCCCACGCCGTCCACCTCTTCACCAGGCGCCGACCAGCCGACCTCGACCCGACGTGGCATCACGCCCGCACGGGTCCTGCTCTACGTGTTCCTGACCGGCATGGCCCTTCTGTGGCTCTTCCCCGTGGTGTGGGCGCTGTACAACTCCTTCCGGGACTACGCCTACACCGCCGCCAACGGCTACGTCTCCTTCGGCGGGTTCACCCTCGACAACTACAGCAACGCGTGGAGCCGGGGTGACTTCACCCAGCTGTTTCTCAACTCGGCGATCATCACCATCCCCGCCGTGATCTTCACCCTGCTGTTCTCCACCATGGCCGCCTTCGTGCTGGCCAGGTTCAGCTTCTGGTTCAACCTGCCCATGCTGATCCTGTTCACCGCGGCGAACCTGCTACCGCAGCAGTCGCTGCTGATCCCGCTGTTCCGGTTCTTCCGTGAGGTCAACCTGCTGGACAACTACCTGTCGGTGATCCTGGTGCACATCGCCTTCCAGACCGGCTTCTGCACGTTCGTGCTGAGCAACTTCATGAAGGCCTTGCCACACTCGCTGACCGAGGCGGCTCTGGTGGACGGGTGCAGTGTCTGGCGGCAGTACTGGCAGATCATCCTGCCGCTGTGTCGACCACCGTTGGCGGCGTTGACGGTGCTGCAGGTCACCTGGATCTACAACGACTTCTTCTGGGCCGTGGCCTTCCTCAACAGCGGCGACAAGTTCCCGATTACCTCGGGCCTGCAGAACCTTCGCGGCCAGTTCTTCACCGACTACAACCTTCTCAGTGCAGGGTCGATCCTGGTCGCGATCCCGACGATCCTCGTGTTCTTCCTGCTGCAGAAGCAGTTCGTCTCCGGTCTCACCCTGGGAGCCGACAAAGGATGAGCGACGCGGATGCCGGCACGTGGCGTCCCGGCGCTCTGCTGGTCCTTCGGGGCGGTGGGAGCAGCGTGATGCTGCACCACCGCCCCGATGGACTGCCCGAGATCATCCACTGGGGTGCTGACCTGGGCGACCGGGCCCATCCAGCCGAACTCATGCGGGCCGGGGACCCCGCCCTTCCCAACAGCGGATTGGATGACCCGTGGCCCCTCACCTTGCTGCCCAGCGAGACGGACGGGTGGTCGGGGCGCCCAGGCCTGTCGGTGCACCGCAGCGGGCGCGCGGTGTTTCCGCACTTCGCCGCCGTGAGGGCGCGCCACCACGAGAGCACCGCAGGTGTGGATGGGTGGGATGTGCACGCCACCGACCCGGTGGCGGGGATCGACTGGAAGTGCTGCCTCCAGCTCGACGAGGAGGGCGTGCTGACTCTGCAGCACAGCATCACCAACACTCTGGCCGACGAGCTCGACGTGGCTGAGGTGTTGGCGGTGATGCCGCTTCCATCCACAGCACAGGAGATCCTCGATCTCACGGGCCGGTGGTGCCGCGAACGACACCCGCAGCGCCTACCGCTCCAGCACGGTGGTCGCGTGCGTGAGTCCAGACGGGGCCGCACCGGCCACGACGCGACCCTGTTGATGATGGCCGGCGAGCCGGGGTTCTCGTTCCGTCACGGTGAGGTCTGCGGGGTGCACGTCGCGTGGAGCGGTGACCATGTGCACCTGGTGGACCAGCTACCCGAGGGTGCCGGTCGGCATACCGCAGTGATCGGCGGTGGCGAGCTACTGCGCCCCGGCGAGGTTCGCTTGCCCCAGGGCGAGTCCTACGTCGCGCCCTGCGTTGTCTTCGCCCGCTCCGAGCGGGGGTTGGACGGCCTGAGCGAAGCCCTCCACGGCCACGTGCGTCGGCGTCCGAGCCATCCGGACACACCCCGGCCCATAACCGTCAACTCCTGGGAAGCCCTCTACTTCGACCATGACCCGGACCGGGTGAACGCCCTTGTGGACACCGCCGCACGGATCGGTGCCGAGCGGTTCGTGTTGGACGACGGGTGGTTCACCGGCCGGCGCGACGACTCCCGGGGGTTGGGCGACTGGCAGGTCGACCGACAGGTATGGCCGCACGGATTGCGACCGTTGGCCGACCGGGTCCACGGCCACGGTATGCAGATGGGCCTGTGGGTCGAGCCCGAGATGGTCAACCTCGACTCAGATCTGGTCCGAGCCCACCCTCACTGGCTCCTCACCGCCGAACGCTCCCCAGCAGGCGCCCGAGCGTGGCGCCGCCAACACCTGCTCGACCTCACCGACCCCGAGGCCTTCAGGCACATCCTCACCAGCCTGGACCAGGTCATCACCGAGTCGCGCATCGACTACATCAAGTGGGACCACAACCGTGACCTGCACGAAGCCGTCGACCGATCCGGAGCGCCGGCGGTGCACGCACAGACCACGGCGGCATACCGGTTGATGGCCGAGCTGGGCGCCCGCCATTCCGGACTGGAGATCGAGTCGTGCGCCTCCGGCGGCGCCCGCGTCGACCTCGGCGTGCTGGAGCACACCCAGCGAGTCTGGTCCAGTGACTGCAACGACCCCTTGGAGCGGCAGACCATCCAGCGCTGGACCGGGATGCTGGTGCCCCCCGAGCTGCAAGGCACCCATGTGGGACCGGGGCGGGCGCACACCACCGGTCGGGTCACCGACCTGTCCTTCCGATGTCTGACCGCGCTCTTCGGACACGCCGGCATCGAGTGGGATATCGGCGCCCTGTCCGATCCCGAGATCGACGCCTTGGCCGGCTGGGCCAGGCTGCACCAACGTCTGCGCCCCCTGCTGCACGCCGGACGCACGGTCCGCACCGACCTGGAGGACGGCGCCTGGCTCCACGGCGTCGTCAGTCGCGACCTCGATCATGCGGTGTTCGCCTACGTCCGGTTGACGACTGGTTGGCAGGCTCGCCCCGGCCTGCTGCGTCTGCCCGGGTTGGACCCCCACCGTCTCTACCGGGTCCGCACCCTGGACCCGCTCGGGGCCCCCGAGGCAACGCTCAGCGGTCTGGGGGTTCGGCAGCCTCAATGGGTCACCGAGGGCGTGCTCTTGCCCGGGAAGGCTCTGATGAGGCACGGTCTGTCCATGCCGGTGTTGAATCCGGCGGCCGGAGTGTTGATCGAGGCGACCTCTGTCGAGGGCCCCTCGGGACCGGCCTAGCCGGGGCACAAGACAAGGACGGGCAGACATGACCGAGTATCAGGTGACCTTCTGGCGCGATCTCCCTTCGATGGTCGTCGCCCGGAACGGCGACGACGTCTCCAAGGCCCAGCTCGCCGGGCGACTGCAGGGCGCCATCGACGAAGCCGCGATGCGACTCGGTGAGATCGGCAGCGAGGACTACCTCATGGGATGGGCTCGGGGCCCCTGGACCCCTGCAGAGGGCAACCCGGAGCAGGTAGCCCCACAGGTCGCTGAGGCCTTGGCCCAGGAATGGTCCCGGGAGCGTGTGGCGGCCTACCTCGACGAGCTCGGGCCTCGCCAGAGCCTGCCCGACTGAGCCGCGCTGGTGCGTCGGGGATCAGTGGATCACTCGGTAGTGGCTGCTGGTCATCCCCGAATCGCCGGAGGACGTGCTCAGGTGTTGCAGTAGCACGTCCGTTCCGAGAGCACCGAAGAGCGGAATGCCGTCCCCGAGCAGCACCGGAGCCCTGGTCACGACCAGATCGTCGATGAGACCACGGCGCAGGAACTCCTGGATGACCTGCCCCCCGTCCACGTAGACGTGGCGGGCGCCGCGACCCTCCAACAGCTCGACCACCTCGGACACGGTGTGCGCCACGGTCACCCGCTGATCCGCCCCGCGGCGCATCGTCGTGCCGAGCACGACGACGTGCTTCTCTGCGTAGGGCCACGGGTCGAAGGTCAGCACCTTCTCGTAGGTCCCACGTCCCATCACCAGATGGTCGATGCCCGCCATGAAGGATTCGTAGGTCGGCGGCACGGTCGGGCCCGAATGCCCGGTGGCATGCTCCAGCCCCGGACCGAAGGACGGCGGGGGGTCGGTCAACCAGTCCAGGTCGCCATCGCGACGAGCGATGAAGCCATCGAGGCTCGTCGCGATGAAGACCCGGCCCTGCCAGCTGTGTGAGGTCATGGGAGCCATCGTGGCAGCCCCCTCTGACGTGCCCCGATCGGTCCTAGGCGGGCACCACGGGCTGCTGCAGCTCGGTCACCCATCTGGACTGGTCGTCGACCGGCCAGGCCCGCACATAGTTCTCCCGGCACGGACCACTGGGCGCCCATCCCTGCGACCCGACCCAGCGGGCCAGCTCCTGCCACGCGGCGCCGATGCCGTCCATCGAGCCGAGGTGGACCGCGCACACGGCCGTCGGGGTAGCGGGCAGATCCACGGTCTCGGCGCCGGCCACGGGGTTTTCCACCTGGTAGCCGACCGTCACGCCGATCCCATCCTCGCTCATGTCGTAGGAGGCCATCGCGACGTCAAGCGACCCCCCGGCAGCGGAGACCGCGTGGGCGAGCTCTTCGAAGGCAGGGCCGACGAAGCCCGCGATGTCGGGCTGGGTCTCGATGACCGCCCTTCGGGCGGCCAGGCGGACCGCGGGAAGAGACTTGAGGACATACTCGGTGTCTGACATGGAATGCTCCTTCTCGATGAGGCGGAGACGGAACTCGACCGCACTCAGGCGGGCCCGGGCCAACGACTCCTCATGCTCCAGCTCGGCCAGACGCAGGCGCAGCATTCCGCGCAGTTCTTCCGAATCTACGCCGTGGTCCAGGACCGACCCCACCTGTTCCAAGGTGAAGCCGAGGTCCTTCAGGGCGACGATCCGGTTCAGCCGAGCGAGCTGCTCCGCGGCGTAGCGCCGGTAGCCGGAAGAGGCGTCGATGGTGGCCGGTGGGAGGAGTCCGATGCGGTCGTAGTGACGCAGCATCCGGACCGACACCTGCCCGAGGCGAGCGAAGTCTCCAATGGAAATCACAAGACCAGTTCTCCCGGCTGACACGGTGTCAGAGTCAAGCCTTCATTCTGCCCGGTTGCCGAGATCCGGCAGGAAACTATGCAGGCGTCGTTCCCCGCTGCGGGGCCCAACGCTCGGCCCTGATGCGCTGAGGTGTGGTGTCCAGTCCTCTCTCCATGCACCACCGCACCGCCTGGCTGCGTGAGGTCACCCCCATCGTGCGGTAGGCCGACCGAATATAGGACTTCACCGAGTTGATGCTCAGGAAGGTGCGGTCCACGATCTCCTTATTGGAGAAGCCCTGCGCGATGAGCGCGGCGATCTCGGACTCCCGTGGCGTCAAGCCGTGCTCGCGTCCCGGCCACGCACCGATGACCAGGGGGGCATCCGGGGTGGGTTCGGGCGAGATGACCAGCTCACCCCCACGGATCCGCTGCAGGCATCGCACCAGCTCCTCGGCGGAGAGGGACTTCGACAGAACCCCATTGACGCCGACAGCTTGAGCGTGTTCGATCACGTCCGGGCTCAGGTTCCACGTATAGAAGACCAAGGCGCCGATGTTCTTGTTCTGCTTGAGGTCATCCAGTGACTGGGTGGGTGCCCCCTCCATGGCGAAGGTGTCGTAGAGGCCGATGTCGACCGGTTCGGAGACCGGCATACCGACGTCGAGCTCGACGACTCGAAGTTCCTCGGTGAAGGGCTGCAGCAGACCCGCGACGCCGTGGACGACCACTTCGAAGTCGTTGATGACGGCGACTGTGAGCACCTGTGATTCAACGACCATGAAGGAAATCTAGAGCATCGTGCCCCTTCTGTGGAGCCAACCGGTCCCTCTTTCACCCTTGGGGGGGTACTCAGCGGTCATCGCGCTTCTTACCGTCACAAACGTGCCTACAACCTCATACTGGAGCTCCGCGGTCTGGGTCGACCCAGATGTGGCGTCCCGGATGGAGTCCGGCAGCCGTGACGTTGACGCGGCCCTCACGATCGCGGCCGAGCTCTCTCCCCTCGCAGCGATGATCGGACATTCTTCATGGTCGGTCCTGTCCGCCCTCGCCACGATCGGCAGTCGGGACCTCACCGTGGCCCGGACGATCGAACCCCACCTCGACGCCTTGGCCATCATCACCCAGTCCCGCACCACTCAGGAGCCAGCCCCGAGCTACCCCGTCAGCGCCACCTGGGGGGTCTACGCGGCCAGTCCGCCCGGGACCACGGTGCTCGCCGAGCCTCAGCCGGGCACGGCCTCCTGGACCCTGACCGGGGTCAAGCCCTGGTGCTCTCTGGCCGACCGCCTCTCTCATGCGCTCGTGACGGCGTCGGTCCCGGACGGTCGACAGCAGCTGTTCGCCGTGGACCTGCGCCAGGCGTCCGCCGACGCTGTCATGTCGCAGTGGATGGCTCACGGTCTGCGTGAGGTCACGACCGGCTCGGTGCATCTCGACGCCGCTGAGGGCCACCCGGTCGGCCCTGCTGGGTGGTACTTGGAGCGTCCGGGTTTCGCCTGGGGTGGAATTGCGGTGGCCGCCATCTGGTTCGGCGCAGCGGCTGCGCTGGCCGGTGCGCTCTGGACCACCGCGGCGAAGCGGACCCCGGACCAGGTTGGCCTGATGCATATGGGGTCGTGCGACATCGCGTTGCACAACGCCGTCCTAGCCCTGCAGTCCGCCGCCCGCACCATGGACGACGCGGAGGTCAGCCCGCACGAAGCCGCGGTCCTCGCCGCTCGCACCCGCTCCTGCGTCGCTGAAGCAGCCGAACGGGTGATGACCACCGTGGGGCACGCTCTGGGCCCCGGTCCGTTGGCCTTCGATGCCGCCCACCTGCAACGCGTGGCGGACCTGACCCTCTATGTCCGTCAGCACCACGCCGAGCGCGACCAGGCTCGGCTCGGCGCGTTGATCGCTCCGTGAGCGCGACCGACGCCCCGTTCAGCCACGCCGACGAAGGAACACCGGAGTCGGTGTGGTGGTCCTGCCCACAGTGGGACGGTGTCCGCGTTCTGGACCGCGCCGCCACAGCGAAGACCTTCACCAAGATCATCGTCGCCGCGGCTCACCCAGACGACGAGACCCTGGGGATCGGCGGCCTGGTGACCGATCTCGCCGGTCTCGGAGTGCCTGTCACCGTGGTGGTGGCCACGTCCGGGGAGCGTTCTCAGCCCGGCTTGGACGAGGCTGCGCGGGCCCTGCTCGGCACCCGCCGTCGCCGCGAGGTCGAGCAGGCCTTGTCGGGTCTCGCGCCCAGAGCGCACGTCACGCACCTGGGTCTGCCCGACACCGAGCTGAGGGACCACGGCGCCGAGCTGGCCCACGCGGTCGCCCACCGCGCCGATCAGCACTCGCTCATCCTCGCGCCGTGGACGGATGACGGTCACCAGGACCACGATGCGCTCGGCGCCGCCGCCACGGTCGCCGGCGCCGTGGCGGGGTCGGTTGTCGCCTTCTACCCCATCTGGCTGTGGCACTGGAGCACGCCGAGCCAGCTGCCGTGGGAGAGTCTGGTCGCGTCGGAGACATCACTGGTCGGCTGTTGGCGCAAGCGGGCGGCCCTGGAGTCCTTCCAGTCACAACAGAGCGCACTGGCCGACAGGAGCGGACGAGCCCCGCAGCTGCCGATCCTGGGTCCTACCGCGATGGCGCGTGGTCGCCGGATGGTCGAGACCCTCATCGATCCCGAGCACCGGTTGCCCACCGTGCCGCCCGGCGCCCGTGCCGACCACCATGCCGCCCGGGCCGCTGACTTCGACCGGATGTACGACGGGGGCTCCGACCCCTGGGGCAACGGTTCGTCCTTCTACGAGGAGCGTCGCCGCAACCTCGTGTTGGCCATGTTGGGTGCCCGTCGCTACCGACGCGTCCTGGAGCTAGGGTGCGCCGACGGATACCTCACCTCGGCGTTGGCCGGACGGGCCGACGAGGTGGTGGCGCTGGACACGAGCGCCCGCGCCGTGGCTGCCGCTCGAGCGGCGGCTCCCAGCGCGCAGGTGGAGAAGGGCAACGTGCCGGACGACATACCCGCGGGCAGGTTCGACCTCATCGTGCTGTCCGAGGTCGGCTACTTCTTAACCCCGACCGAGCTGATCCAGACCGTGCGTCGAGTCGACGCAGCCCTGGCGCCCGGTGGGGAGCTGGTGCTCTGCCACTGGCAACATCCGACCAACAACGTGCCGCTGGACGGACCACTGGTCCACGATCAGGCCCGCTCGGTCCTCGGCCGACCGCCGAGGGCCCGACACAGCGACGAGGACCTGTGCATCGAGGTATGGGGTGAGGCCCCCTCCGTCGCGGCCTCGGAGGGTCGCGTATGACCGCGGTCAGCCATGTCGTTGTCGCCATCCCCGTACACAACGAGGAAGCCCTGCTCAGCGCCTGCCTCGCCAGCGTGAACGTCGCCCTAGAGGCTCTGGCCCGGGTCCATCCGCACGTCCAGACGGCGGTGGCCGTTGCCCTGGACGGGTGCTCCGACAGGTCTTCCGCCATCGCGGGCCTCGCCGGTGCCCACTGCGTCGCGCTCGACGGAGCCGGCGTCGGGGTGAGCCGTGACACGGCCGTGCGGCACGGACTGAGCGTGCTGGCCGGACCGGATGAGTCGCAGACCTGGCTGGCCTGCACGGACGCCGACACATTGGTGCCCTCGAACTGGTTGGTCCGTCAGCTGATCTGGGCGGACAGCGGGACCGACCTGGTGCTCGGCACGGTCGAGCCGTTCGACGTGGCCGACCCGGAGGTGCTCGCGGCATGGCAGAGCCGCCACCGGCTGGCCGAGGGTCACTCCTACGTCCACGGCGCCAACCTGGGCGTCCGGGTCAGCAGGTGGCGGGAGGTCGGCGGTTTCGGCCTGAAGCATGCCCACGAGGACGTCTCGATGACGGCGAAGGTGCAGGCCACGTCGGCGGCCTGGGTCGCCACGGACACGATCAGGGTCCGCACCTCGGGCCGGGTCGCGGGTCGGGCGCCGAAAGGCTTCGCCGACTACCTCAACGAGCTAGGCAAACCGCAGTGAGGGTGGCCGTGCTGGGACCGTCCCGGCACCCGGTCGCTGAGCCTTTCGCCGGGGGGCAGGAGTCTTACGTCGCCACGCTGACCACCGGGTTGCGCGCTCGCGGCCACCACGTCACGTTGTTCGCGGCCCCGGGTTCCGACCCGGCCGGGGCCGACGAGCTCGTTGAGCATCCGGTGCTACCTCGCCTGTCGGTCGTGGCCGCACTCGACCCGCAGCTGCCCGAGCCCGGCTTCCTCCGGGACCAGCACGCCTTCCTCGCGGTCACCGACGAGCTGCTGCGGCGACGCCATGACATCGACGTCGTTCACAACAACTCCCTGCACCACCTTCCGCTGGCTGCCAGTCGCGCGATCGGCATACCCCTGGTCACGACCCTGCACACGCCGCCGTTTCCTTGGATGGAGCTCGGCATCGAGCTGTGTGACCCTCGAGCCACCTTCGTTGCCGTCTCCGATGCGCTCGCGGCATCGTGGACCACGCTGCCGCATCCGGCCGTCGTCATTCCGAGCGGAGTGGACGCCAGTCGGTTCGTCCGCGGGGACGGCGGTGACGATGCCGTCTGGGTCGGTCGGTTGGTCGAGGAGAAGGGTGCCGACCTGGCCGTGCAGGCCGCGAGACGCGCGGGTCGCCCCCTGCGGCTCATCGGGCCGATGGGTGACGACTCCTGGTTCGACGCCCGGGTCCGTCCGATGTTGTCGGGCTCGACCACCTACGAGGGGCACCTGCGGCACGAGGAGACCGCCGAAGCCGTCGGAGGGGCTGCCCTGCTCCTGATGACCCCCCGGTGGGAGGAGCCGTTCGGGTTGGTCGCTGTCGAAGCGGCACTCACCGGAACGCCGGTGCTGGCCCTGCGCCGCGGGGGGCTGAGTGAGGTCATCGACCCACAGATGGGAGTGCTGGTCGACCCTCGTCACGACGACGAGGCCACGGCGCAGGCTCTCGCGGACACGATGGACGATGCGGCCTCGCTGTCGCGGTCGAACGTCTGGGCCAGTGCAAGCCGCCGGTTCTCGGTGGAGGCCATGATCGAACGCTACGAGCAGGTCTACCGGCAGGCGATGGCTCGATGGTGATCGGCTACTACGTGCACCATCAGGGCCAGGGCCACCTGACCCGGGCCCGGGTCATCTCCACCCACCTGCGAGCCCGAGGCCATGAGGTGGTGCTGCTGGGATCGGGTCTGGACTCCGGCGAAGGAGTGGTCCTGCCTCGAGACAACGACGACACCGGGGCGTTTGAGGACCCCGCCGTGTGCGGCGCGCTGCATTGGGCGCCGCTGCGCCATCAGGGCTACACCGGTCGTATGCAGACCCTGGCTGCCTGGGTGACCGTCCACCGACCAGAGGTCGTGGTGGTCGACGTCTCGGCCGAGGTGGTGGCGCTCCTGCGGCTGCTCGGGGTGGCGACCGTGCTGGTCGTCCAGCCCGGTGAGCGAGCCGACGACGGGCATACGCTGGCTTTCCGCTGCGCCACCGCGATCCTCGCCCCGTGGCCCCAGGAGGCTCGGCCGTGTCCGGCGATCGAGTCGTTCTCCGCGAAGGTCACCTACGTCGGTGGTGTCTCGGGCGTCCGACTCGCTCCTTCCGCACGGTCGGTCGGGGTGGTCCTCGGCGGTCAGGGTGGCGCAGGGGACGGGGTCGTCATCGACCAAGTCCGCGACCAGGTGCCCCACCTGCAGTGGGTCCAAGCCGGTCCGGGGCACTGGGTCCGCGACGTGGGTGCCCTCCTCAGCACGGCACAGGTCGTGGTGACCCACTGCGGCCAGAACGCCATCGCCGACATTGCCGCGACCAAGGTCCCCGCAGTGCTGGCGCCCCAGGCTCGACCTCACCGCGAGCAGGCCTACCTCGGTGCCGAGCTCACCCGGCTGGGCTTCGGCGTCGCTGCGCCGACGGCACGCGCCACGTCGACCGGTGGAGCGCTCGACTGGGCCGCAGCCGTCGACGCGGCTGTGGCTCGGCCGGGCCAGTGGGACCGGTGGGGCACCGAGTCGGCGGCCGAGCGAGCAGCAGCCCTCATCGAAGACGTGGCGCATGGCTGAGACGTGCATCGTGACGGTGGCCCACGGGCGGCATACCCACCTGCAGCATCAGCTGCGACTGCTTGCCGAGAGCGACCCGGGCAGCTCCCACGTGGTCGTCGCCATCGCGGACCGGGGTATCCCCCCGGTGGTGCACTCCCATCGTGGCGGTCGAGACGTCGACGTGATCTCGGTCGACTCGCATCCGCTCGGTCTGCCGTTGGCCTCGGCGCGCAACGTCGGGGTCCGCCACGCGCTGGCCCGGGGGGCCGACCTGGTCGTTCTCCTCGATGTCGACTGTGTGCTCGGCGCCGGCGCCCTGCGTCAGTATGCCGAAGCAGCGACCGTCGAGGAGCCGGCTCTTCTGTGCGGCCCGGTCAGCTATCTGACCGAAGGCACCGTGCCCCCGGTCAGCGCCGACCGGCTGCGCGATCTGCGGTCGCCGCACCCGGCCCGACCCGACCCGGCGCGCGGAGAACTCATGACCTCCGGGGACCACAACCTGTTCTGGTCACTCAACGCGGCCTTGACGCCGGCCACCTGGTCGAGCATCGGGGGCTTCTGCGAGGACTACGTCGGCTACGGCGGGGAGGACACCGACTTCGGCTGGACTGCTCGATCGCGCGGTATCGACCTGGTGTGGGTCGGTGGTGCCGATGCGTATCACCAGCACCACCCGGTCTCGTCCCCACCGGTCGAGCACCTGGACGCGATCGTGCGCAACGCGCGCCTCTTCCACCAGCGCTGGGGCCGATGGCCGATGCTCGGCTGGCTGGACGCCTTCGCCGAGCTGGGCCTCGTCCGCTTCGACGGTGAAGAGTTGCTGACCCTGTCGCCGTGAGCTGCTGCGCTGCAGGCTCGTCACCTGGCCCGTGAACAGCTCAGCCGCCAGAAGGCTCCGCGACCTCAGCGCGGTCGATGTCACCAGCAAGGTAGTCGTGCACCGCGCTGACCCCCAGCGGGTGGATGCGCTCGTCGCCAACGCGGACGCGGCCGATGAGGGCCGAGCGCATCCGCGGCTCCCAGAACGTCCGCAGAAGCGTTGCGATCTGCTCGGCCGCCTCTTCGGGCGGAAGGTGCCTGAGGT
>JBASAN010000095.1:0-10202 GCA_049650625.1 Ornithinimicrobium sp. | reverse complement strand
GTCGTACTGTTGTGGGGCGCCATGATCGCTGTCACAGCCATCGCGTTGTTGATGGCCGACGGTCTGTCCGTGATCCAGCAGGCGGCAGTCGTGATCGCTGTGCCGTTCCTGGTGCTGTTGATCGCCGTCTGCGTGCAGCTGATGAGGCAGCTGCGGGAGGAGCCCGTGGTCTCGACCGTGCCCGAGGGGGTCTACACCGCGCTCTATGAGGAGCTGGGCGCGAGTCGAAAGGATGTCGATCAGACGCTCGAGCGCCAGCATACGGAGCCGGAGAGACCGGCGAGCGAGCAGCCATCGAGCTGACTCCTGCACGAGACAACAGTGACCCCACGTCCCAGGACGTGGGGTCACTGTTGTCACGAGGCCCGGGATAGTGGCGTCGCGGTGTGTCCCAGTTGACACGGGTCAGATGGGCGAGCCACACTTGGTTGTGCCGCATGATGCGTTACGTTGCGGATAGCGCAACACACTCGTCGTCTGTCCAACCATCTCCCCGCTCCTCCCCGAAGGGTTGCCCCCTATGGCCACGGTTCCCACATCCGCCCGCGTCGTTGTGATTGGTGCCGGAATCGTCGGCAACAGCCTCGTGCACCACCTGGCCCGCCTGGGCTGGACCGACATCGTCCAGATCGACAAGGGGGCACTGCCCAACCCCGGTGGGTCCACCGGGCACGCCTCGAACTTCATCTTCCCCGTCGACCACTCCCGCGAGATCACCGACCTCACTCTCGACAGCATGAAGCAGTACGACGAGATGGGCGTGATGGTGCAACCCGGAGGGTACGAGGTCGCCCGCACCCCGGAGCGAATGGAGGAGTTGCGTCGCCGCATGTCCTCGGCGAAAGCCTGGGGCATCGAGGCGGAGCTCGTCACGCCCGAGCAGGTGGTGGAGAAGGTGCCCTACCTCGACCCCTCGCTCATCATCGGCGCCTTCTGGACCCCGAGTGTCGGGGTCGTCGACAGTCTGCGGGCGGGCACCATCATGCGCGAACGCGCCATGGCGACCGGTGCGCTGACCGTGGTTCCCACCGTCGAAGTGACGGGCATGGAAGTCGAGAACGGGCGCATCAAGGCCGTGCAGACGACCGGTGGTGACATCCAGGCCGAGACGGTAGTCATTGCCTGCGGTGTCTGGAGCCCCAAGCTCGCGGCGATGGCCGGAGCGAAGATCCCCCTCACTCCCGCGGTGCACCAGATGATCAGCGTCGGCCCGGTCCCGCTGCTCGCCGAGAGTGACGGTGAGATCACCTACCCGATCATCCGCGACATGGACACCTTCTGCTACGAACGTCAGCACGGCGCCGACATGGAGGTCGGCTCCTACGCGCACCGCGCCATCCTGCACGACCCCGAGGACATCCCCTCGATCGAGGCCTCCAAGCTCTCACCCACCGAGATGCCGTTCACCTCCGATGACTTCGACCCGCAGCTGGAGCAAGCCTTCGAGCTGATGCCGGAGCTGCTCGGGGCCGAGGGGGCAGAGATCCGCTACGCGATCAACGGTCTGTTGTCGTTGACGCCGGACGGTTCGCCGGTGCTGGGCGAGACTCCCGAGGTGAAGGGCCTGTGGTCGGCAGCCGCGGTCTGGATCAAGGAAGGTCCCGGTGTGGGCCGCGCCGTCGCTGAGTGGATGACTCAGGGGTACAGCGAGATCGACATCTCGCACTCCGACATCGCTCGCTTCCACCCCCACCAACGGACCCGCGCCCACGTCAAGGCCCGCACCGGAGAGGCGTTCATCAAGACCTACGGCATCGTGCACCCCGCTGAGCAGTACCAGTCCGACCGGGGCAAGCGCCTATCGCCGATGAACGAGCACCAGCGGGCCCTGGGGGCCGTGTTCATCGAAGGGGCTGGGTGGGAGCGCCCGAACTGGTACGAGTCGAACGCCGGGTTGCTCGAAGAGTTCGGGGACGCGGTGATGCCCCGTGAGAACGAGTGGGATTCGCGCTGGTGGTCACCCATCATCAACGCCGAGCACCTCGCCATGCGCGAGCGTGCCGGGATCTTCGACCTGTCCGCCTTCACCATCTTCGACGTCGTCGGGCCGGGTGCGCTGGCCGCGGTCCAAGGCATCATCGTGGGTCAGGCCGACGTGGCTCTCGGGCGGGTCATCTACAGTCCCGTGCTGGACGCCAAGGGCGGGTTCGTCTCCGACCTCACCGTCATGCGGCTGGCGCACGACCATTTCCGAGTGGTCACCGGTGGCGCGCACGGCATGGTGGACCGTAAGTGGTTCGCCGACCGGATGCCGCAGGACGGGAGCGCCAGCGTGGTCGACCTGACCTCGGCCATCACGACGCTGGGCATCTGGGGCCCCAAGGCCCGTGAGATCCTGAGCTCCCTCACCCGCGACGACCTCAGCCACGAGGGCTTCAGGTTCTCCACCTGCCGAGAGATCGAGATCGACTCGATCACCGTGCTCGCATCCCGCATCTCCTATGTCGGGGAGCTGGGTTGGGAGCTCTACGTCCCCATCGAGCAGGGCGCACGCCTGTGGGCCATGCTCCACGAGGCCGGGGCACCCCACGGAGCGGTCCCGGTGGGCATCGGCGTCTACGGCACGACGGGTCGCATCGAGAAGGGCTACCGCGCGTTCGGGGCCGAGCTGGACGCCGAGCGAAGCATCGTCGAGGCCGGCATGCAACGGCCCAAGGTCAAGGAGGCCGACTTCGTGGGCCGCGACGCCTACATCGCGCAGCGCGACGTCGCTCCGGCGTCGGTCCTGTGCACGCTCACCGTAGAGGACCACACCTCTGCCTCGGGTCAGAAGCGCTACATGCTCGGCGGTGAGCCGATCCTGGCCAAAGACGGCAGCCTGCTGACCGATGCGCACGGGCACCACCCCTACGTCACCAGTGCCGGGTCTGCGCCCTCGCTCGGCAAACACGTGTTGTTGGCTTACCTGCCCACCGATCAGGCGAGCATCGGCACCGAGCTCAGCGTGTCCTACATGGAAGAGCTGTATCCCGTGGTCGTCGGCTCCGTCGACGCCACCTCACTCTTCGACCCCAGCAACGACCGGATCAGGAGCTGACCCCATGAGCAACATTCTGGTGTGCATCAAACGAGTCCCGGACACCGGCGGCGAAGTCTCGCTGACCGACGACGCGATGAACGTCGACGACCGTCAGCTCGGCTTCACCGTCAGTGGTCACGAGGAGTGCGCGATCGAGCTGGCCGTGCAGCAAGCCAACGCGACGGACGGTGAGGTCACCGTCCTCACCCTCGGTGACGAGGACTCGATCGAGCAACTACGTGACGCGGTGGCTCGAGGCTGCACGAACGCGGTGCTCGTCGAAGCAACGCCGACCGCCTTCGGCCCGAGCGACATCGCCAAGGCCATTGCCGATGTGGTGCGGGCGCACGAATCGGCCGGCACGACCTACGACCTGATCCTGCTCGGCAACGACGCTGCGGACACCGGTGACTTCCAGGTCGGAGTCCGCCTCGGATACGCGCTGGAGCGACCGGTCGTCACGGGTATGTCCACGATCGCGATCGAGGGTGAGCAGGTGATCGCTCGAGGCGATGCCCCGACCGGTGGGACCCAGGTCTTCGAGGTCGCTCTGCCAGCCATCGTGACCGTGATGGAAGGCGGTGTGGAGCCGCGCTATCCCACGATCCCGGGCCGGATGAAAGCCAAACGAGCCAAGATCGAGACGATCGAGCCCCGCATCGACCCCATCGGGCCGGCTCGGGTGCGGCTCACCCTTCCCCCCAAACCGCCCAGCCAGGTCACCATCCTGGGTGAAGGAGCGGACGCGGCGCCTGCCGTGGCCGACCTACTGCAAGAACTCGGAGTCCTACGATGAGCTGCTTGGTCCTGATCGAGTCCGTCGACGGTGTGTTGAGCGAAGTCAGCACCGAGACGCTGACCTTTTCCCGGTCGCTGGAGACGTCCATCGACGCTTTCGTGGTGGGCGACGCCGCCGCCGTGCAGCACGAGCTCGGCGCGTATGGCGTCGCGCGTGTCTTCGCCGCCACCGGGCCAGGTTTCGAGGCTTTCGCTCCCGGCGCCTGGGCCTCGGCCGTGGTGGCCGCCGCTCAGACCAGCGGGGCGCACGTCATCCTCGGCGGTGGATCACCGCGGGGCAACGAGGTGTTGGCCCACGTCGCGGCACGGCTGGACGTCCTGATGGCCGCCAACGTGGTCCAGGTGGAGCAGAGCAACCCACTGCAGGTGAGTCGACAGGTGTTCGGAGGGGTAGCCCTGGAGGTGATGCAGCTCAGCGACCGGCTCGGTGTCTTCAGCGTTGCTGGACACGCCTGCGCCCCGGAGGTTGCCGAGGCCGCGACTCACCCGGAGGTCACCGTGGTGTCGGTGGACCTGAGTGCCCGCGACCTAGCGGTGCGCGTGGCGCGTACCGAAGCCGGGGCACCGGACGAGTCGGGGAACCTGAAGTCGGCCAAGGTAGTCGTCGGTGCAGGACGGGGCGCGGGAAGTGCAGATGCCTTCGGTGAGCTCGAAGACCTCACTGAGCTTCTCGGCGCTTCCCTCGGGGTCTCTCGCGTGGTGACCAGCTTGGGGTGGCGACCCCACCACGAACAGGTGGGTCAGACCGGGAGCCGGATCAGCCCCGACCTCTACATTCCGTGCGGGATCAGCGGGGCCATCCAGCACTGGGCCGGCTGCTCGAGCGCGAAGACCATCCTGGCCATCAACTCCGACCCTGATGCGCCCATGGTCACGCGGGCCCACTACGCGGTGATCGGTGACATGCACGAGATTCTGCCGGCGATCAACGAGGAGATCAGGAGCCGTCGCGGCTGACGTCCGAGCCGGCGGTGGACCCGGTCTGCGACGATCGGCGCCTCTCGTGTGCGGCACGTCGCACCACGCGGACCAGCCCGACGACGATGATGGTGAACAGGAGCAAGGTCAACGCGACGAAGATCACGATCAAGCCCAGCCCCACCGCAGCGTCCTGAGACATCAATGCCCTTCCGGTGGCGTAGTGGACCGTTCACTGTAGCCGAGGGGACCCCGCCTCAGCAGAGCGAGGACCGCTTCTGAGCGGCTGTAGGCTGTCGAATATCACCGTCCTTTAACCACCGTCCTGTGAGGCGGGGAAGGAGCGTGGGCCCATGAGCCCCTTGCCTGGCCGAAGCGTGCTCACGGGTCCTGAAGTGACCCGGGCACTGCGCCGCATCGCCCATGAAGTGCTGGAGGCCAACAAGGGGTCGGCCGGCCTCGTGCTGGTCGGCATACCAAGCAGGGGAGTCCCGCTCGCGCACCGGTTGGCGACGGTGATGCAGGAGGTCGAAGGGGAGCGCGTCCCGGTCGGCAGCCTGGACATCACGATGTATCGCGATGACCTCCGCCGCCAACCCGTCCGCCACGTGGAGCCTACGTCGCTGCCAGAGGGTGGGATCGACGGTCGCGTCGTGGTGCTGGTCGACGATGTGCTCTACTCGGGCCGCACCGTCCGCGCCGCGCTGGATTCCTTGGCCGACTACGGTCGTCCTCGGACCGTGCGGCTCGCGGTGCTGGTGGATCGCGGACACCGCGAGCTGCCGATCCGCGCCGACTACGTCGGCAAGAATCTGCCGTCCGCCAAAAGCGAGCGGGTGTGGGTGCACCTCGCCGAGATCGACGGACACGACGATGTGCGCATTGCGCAGGCGGACGGCGCGCGGGAGGAGGCGGAGTGAAACACCTTCTCTCGATGGCGGACCTGAGCCGCAGCGACATCACCTCGATCCTGGACACCGCGGTGAGCATGCACGAGGTGCAGCATCGCGAGGTCAAGAAGCTACCCACCCAGCGAGGCCGCACCATCATCAACTTCTTCTTCGAGGACTCCACCCGCACACGCAGCTCCTTCGAGCTGGCGGGGAAGTGGATGTCGGCCGACACCATCAACCTGACTGGCAAGGGCACCTCGGTTTCGAAGGGCGAAAGCCTGCGCGACACCGTGAAGACCATCGACGCCATGGGTGTCGACATGATGATCATCCGCCACATGGCTTCGGGCGCGCCCGCGCAGATCGCCCAATGGACCAGTTGCTCCATCGTGAACGCCGGTGACGGTACGCACGAGCACCCCAGCCAGGCATTGCTCGACGCCTACACGATGCGTCGCAGGCTCGGTGACCTGGCGGGAAAGCACATCGCCCTGGTGGGCGACCTCACCCACTCCCGGGTGCTGCGGTCCAACCTCATCTGCCTACGGACTCTCGGGGCGAAGGTGACCCTCGTGGCCCCCCCGACCCTGATGCCCAGCGGTGTCGGTCCCTGGTCGGACACCGACGGCTTCACCACCTCCTACGACTTGGACGACGTGCTGCCGTCGGTGGACGCCGTGATGATGCTGCGTGTGCAGCGGGAACGGATGAGTGGAGGGTTCTTCCCCACCGCCCGGGAGTATGCGGTGACCTACGGACTGACGAAGCAGCGGCTGGCTGCCCTGCCCGAGCACGCCGTGATCTGCCATCCGGGTCCGATGAACCGCGGGTTGGAGATCAGCGGGGACGCAGCGGACGCGGCCCAGTCCTTGGTCCTGGAGCAGGTGTCGGCTGGGGTAGCCGTGCGTATGTCGATCTTGTACCACCTGCTTGCCGGCGAAGGAGCCACCGTATGAGCACAACGCCCAGCCCCGTCATCCCCCCGGAGCAGAACTCAGCCCCCCTGTTGATCACTGGAGCCGACCTGGCGGGTAACGGCGTCGAGGACCTCCTGGTCGCCGACGGGGCCATCGTGGCCACCGGCGCCGAAGCGGCCGACCGCGCTCCGGTGGCAGGGTCCCGGATGAGCGCCGATGGCCTGGTGGCGCTACCCGGCCTGGTCGACCTGCATACCCACCTGCGCGAGCCGGGCCGCGAAGACAGCGAGACGATCGAGTCCGGCAGCCGGGCGGCTGCCCTCGGTGGCTTCACGGCGGTCTTCGCCATGGCCAACACCACGCCGGTCACCGACACGGCCGAGGCGGCCGAGCGGGTCTACGACCTGGGCCGCCATGCGGGCTACGTGGACGTCTTCCCCGTCGGCGCCGTCACCAAGGAGCTGGCCGGGCTGGAACTGGCTGAGCTCGGTCTCATGGCCCGGTCCAGAGCCGGGGTCCGGGTCTTCTCCGACGACGGCAGGTGCGTGCACGACGCGCGGTTGATGCGGCGGGCCTTGGAGTACGTCCGGGCCTTCGATGGCGTGGTGTCACAGCACGCGCAGGATCCTCGGCTTGCCGATGGCACCGCCTGCGCACACGAAGGCGAGCTCTCTGGTCGTCTGGGACTTCCCGGCTGGCCCGGAGTCGCCGAGGAGTCGATCGTCGCTCGAGACGTGATGCTGGCTCGGCACACCGGCTCCCGGGTCCACATCGCGCACGTCTCCACCGCCGGCAGTGTCGAGATGATCCGGTGGGCCAAGGCTCAAGGGATCGCCGTCACCGCCGAGGTCACCCCCCACCACCTGCTGCTCACCGCCGACCTGTTGGCCACCTACGACCCGATCTACAAAGTCAACCCACCGCTGCGTCCGTCCTCGGACGTCGAGGCGCTGCGTGAGGCCCTGGCCGACGGCACGATCGACATCGTGGCCACCGACCACGCTCCACACGTGCGGGCGGACAAGGAGCACGCCTTCGCGGACGCCGCCTTCGGCATGCTCGGTCTGGAGCAGGCTCTGTCGGTGGTCAGCACGACCATGGTGGCCACCGGTCGGATGACCTGGGCTGATGTAGCCCGCGTGATGTCGACCCGCCCCGCCGCCATCGCCCGGCTCAGCAGCCAGGGCCAGGGTTTGTCGCCCGGCGCGCCTGCCAACCTGACCCTCATCGATCCGACCCGGGAGGTCGTGGTGGACGCTGCCACGTCGCAGTCCTTGTCTCGCAACAATCCTTGGCACGGTCGCTCATTGACCGGCTCGGTCCACCTGAGCATGCTGCGGGGCCTGGTCACCGCCCGTGAGGGACTCGTCTGGGGAGGGGCAGCATGAGCATGGATGCCCAGGCCGCAGAGTTCCACACGACGGACCCACGCACCCCCGCCCTGCTCGTGCTGGAGGACGGTCGCAGCTTCGTCGGTCGCTCCTACGGCATGGTGGGCCAGACCATCGGTGAAGCGGTGTTCAGCACCGGGATGACCGGATACCAGGAGACGCTCACCGACCCGAGCTATCTGCGTCAGGTCGTGGTGATGACGGCACCACACATCGGCAACACCGGCGTCAACCCCCACGATATGGAGAGCAAGCGCATCTGGGTAGCAGGGTTCGTGGTCCGCGACCCGGCCATCCGACCGTCGAACTGGCGCTCTCAGGGGGACTTGGAGCAGGCGCTCGTCGAGCATGGGGTGGTCGGCATCTGTGAGCTGGACACGCGTGCTCTGACCCGACACCTGCGGGACCGCGGCTCGATGCGGGTCGGCATCTTCTCCGGAGATGCGGCCTCCCACCCGATCGCTTCGCTGCTCTCGCAGGTGACTCAGGCGCCACAGATGGCCGGATCGGCGCTGGCCGCCGAAGTATCCACCCGCGAGACCTACGTCGTGCCCGCCTCGGGCGAGCAGGGCCGGCGTTTCACGGTGGCGGCCATCGACCTGGGCATCAAGGGGATGACTCCTGCCCTGCTGGCTCGCCGTGGCATCGACGTCCACGTCATGCCCTCGAGTAGCACGTTCGACGAGGTTGCCGCGATCGAGCCCGACGGGGTCTTCTTCTCCAACGGGCCGGGTGACCCCGCCACGGCCGATGCCGAGGTGGAGCTCCTCACCCGGGTCCTACAGGCTCGGATCCCCTTCTTCGGCATCTGTTTCGGCAACCAGCTTCTGGCCCGCGCCTTGGGCCTGGAGACCTACAAGCTCTCCTTCGGCCACCGGGGGATCAACCAACCCGTGATCGACCGGGTCACCGGCAAGGTCGAGGTCACGAGCCACAACCACGGGTTTGCGGTGGCCTGGCCAGGGGACGTCGAGCTCCCCACCCAGACGCCCTTCGGCTCCGTCCGGGTGTCCCACCTCGCCTTGAACGACCAGGTGGTGGAGGGGCTGCAGTGCGACGACATCGCTGCGTTCTCGGTGCAGTACCACCCGGAGGCCGCCGCCGGCCCACGCGATGCGGCCTATCTGTTCGACCGGTTCGTAGAGGTCCTCGCGGCCCGGAAGGAAGGCGACCATGCCCAAGCGTGACGACATCTCCAGCGTGCTGGTGATCGGCTCGGGACCGATCGTCATCGGACAGGCAGCGGAGTTCGACTACTCGGGCACCCAGGCCTGCCGGGTGCTGCGCGCCGAAGGGATCCGGGTGGTCCTGGTCAACTCCAACCCGGCCACGATCATGACCGACCCGGGTGTGGCCGATGCGACCTATGTAGAGCCGATCACGCCGGACATCGTGGAGTCGATCATCGCCAAGGAGCGCCCGGATGCGGTCCTGGCCACGCTGGGAGGCCAGACCGCCCTCAACACCGCCATCGCGCTCGAGGCTTC
This sequence comes from Ornithinimicrobium sp., assembly GCA_049650625.1. Lineage (GTDB taxonomy): Bacteria > Actinomycetota > Actinomycetes > Actinomycetales > Dermatophilaceae > Ornithinicoccus. The sequence continues at coordinate 779 of JBASAN010000095.1, read as the reverse complement.
CGGGGTGCTGGAGAAGTACGGCTGCCCCCTCATCGGAGCGAGCACGAAGGCGATCCAGCTCGGTGAGGACCGCCAGGCCTTCAAGGGCGTGGTGCAGCGGTGTGGTGCCGACTCGGCCCGCAGCAGCATCTGCCACACGATGGAGGAGGTCCTGGCCGCCGCCGACGACCTCGGATACCCGGTCGTGGTGAGGCCGAGCTTCACCATGGGCGGGCTCGGCTCCGGCTTCGGGTACGACGAGGCGTCGCTGCGCCAGATCGCGGGCGCCGGGCTGCAGGACAGCCCGACCACGGAAGTGCTGCTCGAAGAGTCGATCATCGGGTGGAAGGAGTACGAGCTCGAGGTCATGCGAGACCAAGCCGACAACGTGGTCGTGGTCTGCTCGATCGAGAACTTCGACCCGATGGGCGTGCACACCGGGGACTCCATCACCGTGGCACCGGCGATGACCCTGACCGACCGTGAGTACCAGAACCTGCGGGACATCGGCATCGCGATCATCCGCGAGGTCGGAGTGGACACCGGCGGATGCAACATCCAATTCGCGGTCAACCCGGCCGACGGTCGGATCATCGTCATCGAGATGAATCCGCGTGTCTCGCGCTCGTCCGCGCTGGCCTCCAAGGCCACCGGCTTCCCGATCGCCAAGATCGCCGCCAAGATGGCCCTGGGCTACACGTTGGACGAGGTCCCGAACGACATCACGGGCGCCACTCCCGCCAGCTTCGAGCCGACGCGGGACTACGTCGTGGTCAAGGTCCCGCGATTCGCCTTCGAGA
>JBASAN010000094.1:0-3048 GCA_049650625.1 Ornithinimicrobium sp. | reverse complement strand
CGGCATGCACGCCCTGAGGCACTGGTACGCATCGGTCCTCCTCGACGCTGGCGAGTCCATCCGCGCCGTGTCCGAGTACCTCGGCCACAGCGACCCCGGCTTCACGCTGCGCACCTATACCCACCTGATGCCGACCAGCTCAGAGCGCACGCGCACGGCAGTCGACGCAGCCTTCGCCACGTCACGGGACGAGGTCGCCGAACTGCCGGAGGGCGCCGGAGCGCCCTAACGACCGCCGCCATCGGATCCGTCGGCGGGTTGGGAATGCACTGCTTTCCGCCCAGATAGACGCGGGCGGTCCTGTTGCCGCTCACGCGGAGACTGCCTCGTCCAAGGCGACGGCCAACTCACGTACAGAAGGTGACGCCGAAGCGAACCACGTTTCCGAACAGCCTGCGCGGGGCCCGCAGTCGCTCGTACGCTCGATGCATGCCCCCAGCTTCGCGGTCGCTCGATCAGATGGTCACGGGGTTGGTGCCCTCGCTGTCGAGAAGCCTGGCTGAGCAGTTCAACGTGTTCCGGGTCATGCACCACGGCACTCACGAAAAACAGTTGTCTAACGTGTTCGCTTGGCTCCTGCGAGTGGATGGGACACACGAGTTGGGGGATGCGTTCCAGCGACTCTTTGTGGAGCAGGTGAACGGGACCCTTCCCGCTGGGCCGCAACTGCCGACTTCCGGCTATCGGGTCCTCCAGGAGGTAGATACCTCAGGGCACGACGCGCTCGGCAGGGACATCGCCGACATTGTGCTCACCAGCGCGCAAGCGAGCGTCGTCGTGGAGAACTACGGGACGTCGGACGGTCACGGGCACTGCTACGACCGGTACCTGACGTATGGCGCCGTGGGCGAGAAGACGAGTGTTGTCGTGCTGCTGTGCGCAAGGCGCAAAAGTGATCGCCAGAAAGATGGCTGGGAGCAAGCCAAGGTTGTGACGTATGCCGAGTTGCTGGAGAGCCTGAAGACGCATGTCGCTGGCGATGCGGCTTGGCGGCGTGCGCACCCGCAGCAGTTCTTCTTCATCAAAGAATTGTTCTCGCACTTCCTGGAGGGACCCTCGGCTATGAGCACTGCGGATCGGATCACGTTCATCAAGACGATGTGCGAGACCGGGGAATCGGCGCGCTACGGACACCGGCCGCAGGAGGTGGCCGCACAGGAGTTTGCCACCCTGCTGGCGCAGCATGCTGAGCGGCAATTTGAGGAGGGACGTGGGACACTCGCCGAGGTGAAGAGAGTCCTCAAGCGCTTTGCCGAGCAGACGTTGATGGGCCAGGTCAACGACGCGCTGCAGAACGGACACGTGGCTTCGGTTTACGCCCGTTTTGTCGGGCAATGGGAGTGGTGCGTGGGGCTCGCACGCTCAGATTCCGAGCCGCACATTTACCTTGAGTTCGGACCAACTGCCGTCGTGGAGAACGGCCGTGCCCCTGAGCCGCTGGATGAGCCTGACTACACGAGGGTGTTCGTGACTCGACAGGCCGTCGCCGGCCGCGATGGCATTGACCAGATCGTCCAGACTGCCGTTGGGCTCGATGAAGTCCTCGCAGGTCTCAGCGGTGACGACACCCGCTTACGCGACGGTGTCCTAACTGCAGCCAGAGCGAACTGACCGCACCCACGGCATCCATGTGCGACGACCTGGGGGGCCGCGCGCGTTATCTGGCTCTTCGGCGCCATCGACGTCCGCTGCCGACTTCCCGCGAAGCGCGCTCATCAGCCCGGGCACACTCGATCACCTACTTGCGTCACTCCACCGCGTGTGGCGACAAGACTCCCTGCGATACGAGAGCGTGTCTCGAGTGAGCACGATCCCAACTCTGGATGAGTACGCCGCCAGTCGCGGTGTTCCTATGGACTCCGTCACGAACGCGGCGATGGACACTCTGTGGGCCAGGTACGACGACCACGTGTATCGGCTTGCTCGAGCCGCCAGAGCCGTCGCCCAGGACGCAAACGCGTGGACTGAGGCAGTATGCGTCGAGGTTCTCACCTCATTCATGGGTGCGGCGTGGGTCGAGGACCGCATCGCCAATTTCGAGACCTGCGACCTCAGCAAGGACTACCTCGACCTCGGGTCTCACGTTTCCCAAGTTGCTCTCCGCCGTTATCGGGTACGGGAACTGGCCCGTCGTCTCTACGAGTTCCAGAGTTTCGAGTGGTTCCCGACCGTGGTGAAGGGACTCGGCACACGCGATATCGGTCCGGTCGCATTCGAACTGGACGCCCTCTCCCTGTTAATGGTGGCCAGCCCGGTAGTTGGGACACGTGCTGAGGTGTCGGAAAAGGGCAAGGACTTTGACGGCTTCGCGTTGATGCGAGACGTGATGGTTCCGGTCGAAGTCAAGGCCAAGTCAGACATGACTCCTTGGACACCGAACACGGTAAGGAACACGGTAAAAGGTGCTGCCCGGCAGCTGCCAAAGAATGAGGTGGGCCTGCTGTTCGTCCGCATTCCCTACGCGTGGGTTGGCCTTCAGTTGGAGGAGGAGTTCAGTGAGGCGCTGATGGAGGGTACAAGGCAGACGACTCGGCTCGGAGCCATCATTGCGGTGATCGACAAGCCGAGCCTGACCAACGGAGACCCGGTGAATCGTGTGTTGGACTACTTCCGCGAACCGGGGTGCCCGGACCACATTTGGGACTTCTGCATGCGGCTGCGGCAGTTCTGGGACGCGAACTTGACGCACGCTGCGCCACGCGCGCCGTTCTAGCGTTGCAGGCGGACTTCCCACGCTGCCAAGGATGCGCGCGGATTAGAAGCGGAAGCCGTCAGGAAAGACTGGACGCTCCCCGCATCCGCCCATACCGCCGCAAGCCGGACGCCGCCGTTTGGGCAGTGGGCCTCGACTCGACCATCGATAGACTCGCACTGGAGCCCTCTGACAAAAGATGGGACTGCCCCCGGTCTGGTTGACACTCTGACGTGCCCTACAACTTGGGTTCCAGATCGGGTGATGAGTTTCGGGCCTGACTGAGAGGCTCAGAAGATGCCACGTCCCTACCCGCCCGAGTTCCGTGCGCGTGCTGTTGCGCTGGTCCGTGCAGG